>JAGRDO010000091.1:14523-22711 GCA_020447005.1 Paracoccaceae bacterium | reverse complement strand
GCGGTCAGCGTGCGGTAGGTATCTTCGGAAAAATCCGAGTGGCCCGGCGTGTCGACAAGGTTGAAACGGTAGGTGCCGAAATCGAAGGACATGGCCGAGGCGGAAACCGAGATGCCGCGATCCTGTTCCAGCTTCATGAAGTCGGACCTTGTACGGCGCGCCTCGCCCTTGGCGCGGACCTGCCCGGCCATCTGGATCGCGCCGCCGAACAGCAGGAACTTTTCGGTCAGCGTGGTCTTGCCCGCATCGGGATGCGAGATGATGGCAAAGGTGCGCCGACGGGCGATTTCGGCGGGCAGGGCGGGGCGGTTTGATGCAGCGTGCGACATGGCCGGGCATATAGCGACAGGCGCGCATAAGGGCAATCGCAAGCAAAGTGCCTGTGGCACGGCGGCGGCCGGGGCACTAGACTGACGCCATTCGGGCGGGAGGACAGGATGGATCTGGGAATTCGTGGCAGGAAGGCGCTGGTCTGCGCATCGTCGAAGGGGCTGGGGCGGGGCTGCGCCGAGGCGCTGGCCGGGGCGGGGGTCGATCTGGTCCTGAACGCGCGGGGGGCCGAGGCGCTGGCCGGAACGGCCGCGCATATCCGCGAGCGCTGGGGCGTGGCGGTGGCCGAGGTTGCCGCGGACATCACCACCGGTGCGGGGCGCGCCCGGGTACTGGCCGAGGCCGGGGGCGCGGATATCCTTGTCACCAATGCCGGCGGGCCGCCGCCGGGGCTGTGGAGCGACTGGGGACGGGACGACTTTCTGGCGGCTTTCGAGGCGAATGCGCTGACGCCCATCGCGCTGATGCAGGCGCTTCTGCCCGGCATGATGGCGCGCGGCTGGGGGCGTGTCGTCAATATCACGTCGAAATCGGTCAAGGCGCCGATCGCGGCCCTTGGCCTGTCCAATATGGCGCGGGCGGGGCTGACCGGCTTTGTCGCGGGCACCGCGCGGCAGGTGGCGCCCCATGGTGTCACGATCAACAACCTGCTGCCCGGCACCCATGCCACCGAACGGTCCGCATCGCTTGACCGCGCGGGGGCCGCGCGCGAGGGGATCAGTGCCGAAGAAGTGGCCGCCCGCCACGCCGCGACCATCCCCGCCGGGCGCTATGGCACGGCGGAAGAGTTCGGCGCGATGTGCGCCTTTCTCTGTTCCGCCCATGCCGGGTTCATTGTCGGCCAGAACATCCTTCTGGACGGTGGCGCCACCAACGCGACGCTTTAGCGCGCTTAGATGCCGTCGCCGACGAAGGCCTTTTCGACGACATATTCCTGGGGTTCGGAATTCGCGCCCTCGCGCAGGCCGAAGCCTTCGAGCACGGCCTTCACATCGACGTTGAAGGCAAGCGAGCCGCACACCATCGCGCGGTCGCGGTCCTTGTCCATCGGGGGAATGCCGAGGTCATCGAAAACCTTGCCCGAGCTCAGGTTATCGGTGATCCGGCCCATGTTGGCGCTGTCTTCGCGCGTTGTCGTCGGATAATAGCGCAGCTTGTCGCCGACGAATTCGCCGATCAGCGGATCGTCGGCAAGGCTTTCGACCAGTTCGCGGCCATAGTCGAGTTCGGCCTTGGTCCGCGTCGTGTGCATCATGATGACCTGATCGAATTTCTCATAGGTCTCGGGGTCGCGCATCAGGCTGGCGAAGGGGGCGATACCGGTGCCCGTCGCCAGAAACCACAGCCGTTTGCCGGGCAAAAGCGCGTCGAGAACCAGCGTGCCCACCGGTTTGGGGCGCAGGATGATCTGGTCCCCCGGTTGAATATGCTGAAGTTTCGAGGTGAGCGGGCCATCGGGCACCTTGATCGAATAAAACTCCAGCTCTTCATCCCAAGAGGGCGAGGCGATGGAATAGGCGCGCAGCAAGGGTTTGCCGTTATCGCCAAGAAGCCCGATCATCACGAATTCGCCCGAGCGGAAGCGCAGGGATTGCGGGCGGGTCGCCCGGAAGGAAAACAGCCGGTCCGTCCAGTGCTTTACCGAGGTTACGGTCTGGGCATCGGGCAGGGTGCGGACGGGTTTGGCGTCGGTCTCGGTCACTTTTTGCAATTCTGTCATGGTCCTTCATGGGCGCGCGGCCGCCCATCCTTTTATTCAGGTTCTGGAATGTTGAAAACCCCGGTCAGGTTTTCCGGTCAGGTTTTCAGGTCAGGCTTTGCGCTCAGCCTTTCAGCCGGGCGCGATAGTCGTGATCGCGCCAGTCGGCCCGAAACGCCCATTGATCGGCAGGCTGGCGCCGGGCGAGGTCATCGGTGATCTCGATCTCGTCAAAACCGCAGCGCCGCGCCATCGTGTACTGATCGGCGATCACGTGCCCCTTGGCGCGAAGGCGGCCCTTGTAGCCAAGGGCGCGCAGGTGGCGGGCCAGCGAAAATCCGCGCCCGTCCGCCGATGAGGGAAATGCCACGCGAATAAGGTCGATCCCGTCGAATTGCCGGGGCAGGGCATGTGGCAAGAGGTCCTGCGCGATGTCGAGGACACCCGAACCGGAATAATCATCGTCATGAAAGCCGTCGTCGCGAATGATCACGCTCATGCGGTTGTCTCCTGCGTATCTGGTTGCGGAAGCGGGACGCGCACGGCTTTGCCATTCACGAAATGAATGCCGCATTCCTGTTTTTGTGTTCCGCGCCAACGGCCTGCGCGCGGGTCTTCACCTTCCGCGACCGGGCTTGTGCAGGGCGCGCAGCCGATCGAGGGATAGCCCTTCGCCACAAGGGGGTGGCGCGGCAGGCGGTTGTTGACGATGTAGTCCTCAAGATCCTCGCGTCCCCAATGGGCCAGCGGGTTGACCTTGATGCGGCGGTCTTCCTCGTTCTCGAAGAACTGAAGCGCGGCGCGTGTCCCGGCCTGAAACCGTTTGCGCCCGGTGATCCAGCCGTCAAATCCGGCAAGGGCGCGTTCCAGCGGGACGACCTTGCGCAGGGTGCAGCAGGCGTCGGTGTTGAACCGGTGAAGCGTGCCGTCGGGATCGTCGAGATCGGTGGCGCGGCGGTCCGCACGGATCGTGCGGATGTCGGTCAGGTTGAGCCTTTCGGCAAGCGCGCGCTGATAGGTCAGCGTTTCGGGAAAGAGCATCTGCGTATCGATGAAGATCACCGGCGTGCCCGGAGCGATGACCGACACAAGATGCAGCAGAACGACGGATTCGGCCCCGAAGGACGAAACCAGCGCCACATTTCCAAGATCGGGATCCTTCAGCGCATGTTCGAGGACCGCTGTCGCCGAATGGTGGCGATAGCGGTCGTTCAGGGCGCTTACCCGCGTGGAGATTGCCGGAAACGGGTCTTCAAGCGGCATCACGGGTGGCCTCGGCCGGATAAAGCGCTGCCTTGAAAGGCCCGGCCCCGAGGCGGCGATAAACCTCGATGAAGGTTTCGGCCGCATCCGCGCGCAAAGCGAGATAGGCGCGCAAGAGCCGTTCGATCGCGGGCACGATCTCGTCATAGGCAAAGCCGGGGCCTGCGCGTTCACCGATCACCATGTTTTCGGTGGCGTCGCCGCCCAGCGTGATCTGGTAGTTCTCGACCCCCGCGCGGTCGAGGCCAAGGATGCCGATCTGGCCGACATGGTGGTGGCCGCAGGCATTGATGCAGCCCGAAATCTTGATCTTGAGCTGGCCGATCTCTTCCTCAAGCCCGAGGGCCTGAAAATGCGTGGCGATTTGCTGCGCGACGGGGATCGAGCGGGCGGTGGCCAGCGTGCAGTAATCCATGCCGGGGCNNCCGGGGCAGGCGATGATGTCCGACAGAAGGCCGATATTCGCGGTGGCCAGCCCCTCTGACCTCAGTTCGGCGTGCAGCGCGGGCAGGTCGGACTTGTGGACATGCGGCAGGATGACGTTCTGTTCGTGGCTGATCCGCAATTCGCCATGGGCATAGGTCTCGGCCAGACGGGCCAGAAGCCGCATCTGGGCCGAGGTTGCGTCACCGGGAGTTGCGCCATGTGCCTTGAGGGAGACTGTCACGATGGCATAGCCGGGGGCGCGGTGTTCGGTCAGGTTGGTGTCGGTCCAGGACCGGAAGACAGGATCGCTGTTTCGCGCGGCAAGGTAGGCGTCGACCGGCGCATCGCGGAAGACGGGGGGGGCGAAGTGACCTTCGATCTTGGCAAGGATATCCGCGCCGACGCCGCCGAATTCGCGCCTGGTCACGGCAAAGCGTTCCTCGACCGCGTCGCGGAAGGCTTCCATGCCGTTTTCGAAAACGGTGATCTTGACCCGCGCCTTGAACTTGTTGTCGCGCCGGCCCATCGAGTTGTAGACCGAGACGATCGCTTCCAGATAGGGCAGAAGGTCGGCCTTCTTCACGAAGGGCCTGATCACCTGGGCGATCATCGGGGTGCGGCCCAGCCCGCCGCCGACCAGCACCTCATACCCGGTCTGGCCGCCGCTGCCGCGCACGATGCGCAGGCCGATGTCATGCGATTTGACCACGGCGCGGTCATTGGGCGATCCGGTCACGCCGATCTTGAACTTGCGCGGCAGGGCCTGAAATTCCGGGTGGTCGGTCGACCACTGGCGGACCAGTTCGGCTGTCGGGCGGGGGTCTTCGATCTCATCGGCGGCGGCGCCGGCGAAATGATCGGCGGTGACGTTGCGGATGGTGTTCCCCGAAGTCTGGATCGAATGCATCTGCACGGCGCCGAGCGCTTCGAGGATGTCGGGCACGTCGGTCAGGCGCGGCCAGTTGAACTGGATGTTCTGGCGCGTGGTGAAATGGCCATACCCCTTGTCCCAGCGGTCGGCGATCATGGCGAGCTGGCGCATCTGGCGGGCCGAAAGCGTGCCATAGGGGATGGCTACGCGCAGCATGTAGGCATGCAGTTGCAGGTAAAGCCCGTTCATCAGGCGCAGGGGTCTGAATTCGTCCTCGGTCAGGGACCCGTCGATGCGGCGTTCCACCTGTGCGCGGAACTGGGCGTTGCGCTTGCGGACGAAGCTTTCGTCAAAGTCGGAATATTCATACATGGCGCAGTTCCTGCTTGCCGTGGGCATAGTTCGAAGGGCCGCGGGTGCGAAACGCCTCGCGGAAGTGGACGGGTTCGGGGCCGTGGGGCCCGGGCCGGGCGTCGGCCAGATAGGCGCCGACAATGGTGTTTTTCTGCCGCTCCGCCCAAAGCAGACGGAGCTGGGCATGGGCTTCGTCCTCGATCAGTTCGGCCGCCGCGTGATCGCGGGTCCAGCGGTCATCGGCCGTCAGGTAAACCACGTCACCTTCGACAAGATCGCTGGCGGTGATGACTTTCTGCGAAAAGGCGCGGGCCATGAAACGACAATCCTTCTGAGCGGGTGCAGTCTGTTATTTCGCCAATATAGGAAAATATTCCTGTAATCCGCCATATGCTCTTGCCAATAAGAACAATCGTTCTGTAATTTGGGGGCAGCGAAACCGCTGTGTCGAAACGGAAGGAAAATGCGAATGTCGGTCCGGCTTGACGATATGGACAGGAAAATCCTTGCGCAGCTACAGGAGGATGCGTCCCAGTCCCTTGACGAGATTGCCCGCAAGATCGGGTCTTCCAAGACGCCGGTCTGGAACAGAATCCGCAAGATGAAGGACGCCGGCGTGATCGGCCGGCAGACGGTATTGCTCGACCCCGAGGCGCTGGGGCTCGAGGCGTGCTTTTTCGTCCTGATCCGCACCTCGGAACATGAGGCCGCCTGGCAGAACAAGTTCCTGCAAACGCTGAGAAGCCGCCCCGAGGTGCTGGAGGCGCACCGTCTGGCGGGAGACATCGACTATATCCTGAAAGTCAGGGTGCAGAACGCGCGTGCCTATGACACGTTCTATCAGGCGCTGATTTCCGAAGTGAAGATCTACAATGTCACCGCGCTGCTCAGCATGGAGGAAATCAAGTCGACCACGCTTCTGCCCTTGGACGCATCCGCGGCGGCGCGCTGACCGTTGACCATGGCCGCGCTTCGCGCTAACCAGTGGTCCGTGGCGATTTGTACACCGGATTGCGGGCCACGTTAAACATGCCGCTAAAGAGGTTGGAGGTGTCCGCGCCCCCGCCTGTTCCGGTGGGGGTTTTTTGTTGCCGGAGGGGCAGCCATGTCAAAATGGAAGACGCGCACCAATCTTGTTCATGCCGGGGCCCGGCGCAGCCAGTATGGCGAAATGTCCGAGGCGATCTTCCTGACGCAGGGCTTTGTCTATGGCAGCGCCGAAGAGGCCGAGGCACGGTTCATCGAGTCGGGTCCGGACGAATTCATCTATGCCCGCTATGGCAATCCCACGGTGCGGATGTTCGAGGAACGGATTGCGGCGATCGAGGGCACCGAGGATGCCTTTGCCACAGCGTCGGGCATGGCGGCCGTCAATGGCGCCCTGACCTCGATGCTGAAGGCGGGCGACCATGTCGTCGCGGCGCGGGCCCTGTTCGGGTCTTGCCTGTACATCCTTGATATTCTTGGGCGGTTCGGGGTTGAGGTGACGCTGGTTGACGGCACGGACCTGACCCAGTGGCAAGGTGCCGTCCGCGCCGGAACCAGGGCGGTATTCCTTGAATCCGTCTCGAACCCCACGCTTGAGGTCATCGATGTGAAAGGGGTTGCCGAGATTGCGCACAGGGTGGGCGCGACGGTGATCGTCGACAATGTCTTTGCCACGCCGACCTTTTCGAAGGCGGTCGAGATGGGCGCGGACGTCATCGTCTATTCGGCGACCAAACATATCGACGGATCCGGCCGGTGCCTTGGCGGCGTTGTCTGCGGCACGAAACAGTTCATCCGCAAGGTGCTTGAACCCTATCTGAAGCATACCGGCGCGGCCCTCAGCCCGTTCAATGCCTGGGTCATGCTGAAGGGGCTGGAAACGCTCGATCTGCGGGTGCGGGCGCAGGCGGAAAGCGCGCTGACGATCGCGACGGAGCTGGAAGGCCATCCCAAGCTGTCCCGCGTGATCTTTCCCGGCCTTCCCGGCCATGCCCAGCATCGGATCGCGATGGAGCAGATGGGGGCGGGGGGCACCGTCGTGACGCTTGAGATCGCCGGCGGGCAGGCCGCTGCCTTCCGCTTTCTCAACGCTCTGGAAATCGTCAAGATCTCGAACAACCTCGGCGATGCGAAATCGATCATCACCCACCCCGCCACGACGACCCATCAGCGCCTTCCGCCCGAACAGAAGGCGCAGCTTGGGATCACCCCGGGTCTGGTGCGTTTTTCGGTCGGGATCGAGGATGTCGGGGACCTTCTGGCAGACCTGAAAACCGCGCTTGCGGCCGTTTAGGGTCGCAAAAGCGATACGGGATATCGCGTAGGATTGGACAACGGTCCCTGCATTCCCACATAATGGGGCGTCCGGGGCGACCGGACCTTGGAGGGCTTGCCATGAACTTCGTGGGCGAGATTGACCGCGAACCCAGCCGGAGCGACGCCGAAGAGGCGCTGGCGGTGCTGCGCGCATGGGCGGAAGCGGCCGACCCGACCGAGGTGGCGCGGCTTGACCCCGCGATTGCCCGGCTTCTGCCCGGACGCGAGGTTGGCAATTACCCAGATCTGTCGCGGTCTTATCCCGAGGCGTTCAGCGCCGATGAAGGCTATCGCGCCTCGATGCCCGATCTTCAGAACGGCCCGTCCAGCCTGATCGTCGGGGCGCAGGCGCCGATCCAGCATGTGGGGATCTCGAATTTCCGGCTTCCCATCGTCTTTCACACCCGCGATGGCGGCGACATCACGCTGGAAACGAGTGTGACCGGGACGGTCAGCCTGATCGGCGAAAAGAAGGGCATCAACATGAGCCGCATCATGCGGTCGTTTTATGCCCATGCCGAGCGGACCTTTTCGTTTTCGGTTCTTGCGGCCGTTCTTGACGATTACAAGAAGGATCATGACAGCGTCGATGCCCGGCTGATGATGCGGTTTTCCTTCCCCGCCAAGGTGCAGTCGTTGCGGTCCGGCCTGACCGGCTGGCAGTATTACGACATCGCGCTGGAGCTTGTGGAACGGAATGGGCGCCAAAGGCGGATCACGCATCTGGATTACGTCTATTCTTCGACCTGCCCCTGTTCGCTGGAACTCAGCGAACATGCGCGCCAGTCCCGCGGCCAACTGGCCACGCCGCATTCCCAGCGCTCGGTCGCGCGGATTTCGGTGGTGGAGGAGGGCGGCAAGCGGCTCTGGTACGAGGATCTGATCGATCTGGCCCGCGCCGCGGTGCCGACGGAAACACAGGTGATGGTCAAGCGCGAGGA
>JAGRDO010000091.1:226-14518 GCA_020447005.1 Paracoccaceae bacterium | reverse complement strand
CCTTTGCCGAGCTGAACGCCGCCAATCCGATCTTCGTCGAGGACGCGGCGCGCAGTTTCGCCGAGCGGCTTCTTGGCGATGACCGGATCGGCGATTTCCGCGTGGTCGCGAGCCATCAGGAAAGCCTGCACAGCCATGATGCGGTGTCGATCCTGACCGAGGGCCCGACCTTTGTGTCCGAAAGCATCGACCCGCGGCTTTTCTCGTCGCTGCATAAGCAGGGCTGAGCCGGGCAGGGCTGAGCCGGGCGGAACCGAACCGGGTGTCACGCCAGTCGATAGGACTTGCGCGCCCGGTCGACAGGCGTTCCGTCTGAAAGCGGGATCGCCGCCAGCCGGTCGTGATCGACGAAACCAAGGCTGGAATAATAGCGCAGGCCTGCACGGTTGTCGGCGCGGATGGTCGCATCGATGGCGCGGACGCCCGCGACCCGCGCGGCCGCCAGGGTATGGGGCCAGAGCATCCCTCCAATGCCTTGCCCTTGCCGGTCAACGGCGACGAAACTTGCGATCACCGCCCAGTCGGGGGGCAGTTTGCCCGGCCCCGGCCAGTCCGGATCGCACCATTCCAGCGCCTGAAAGCCGGCCAGCCCCTTTCCGTCTTCGACAAGGGTGCAGGCAATCTTCAGGGGCGGGCAAATGTAATGGCCGATCATCCTGTCCCGGTCGAAACCTTGCAGATGCGCGGTGCTTCCGCCGATCGCGATGATCCGGTTGAGAAGGCTGCACATGGCATCGGCATCCCCGGGGGCCGCCGCGCGCACCCGCAGCCCTCGGGTCACTTTCCGGCCGCTTCGAGCGCGGCAACGCCGGGCAGGGTCTTGCCCTCCATCCATTCAAGGAACGCGCCGCCCGCGGTCGAGATATAGGTGAAGTCGTCGGAGACGCCGGCCTTGTTCAGGGCCGCGACCGTGTCGCCGCCCCCGGCCACCGAAATCAGGCGGCCGGCCTTGGTCTGTTCGGCGGCATGGATGGCGGCGGCGTTGGTCGCCGCGTCGAAGGGATCGAGTTCGAACGCGCCGAGCGGGCCGTTCCAGATCAGGGTCTGGCATTGCGCGAAGACGGCGCGGATGGCCGCAACCGTTGCCGGGCCGGCATCGAGGATCATCGCGTCCGGCGGGCATGCGGTGACGGCAACCGTCTCATGCGCCGCCCCAGCCTTGAATTCGCGCGCGACCACGACATCGACGGGCAGGTGGATCTTGCAGCCGGTTTCGGCGGCCTTGGTCAGGATTGCGCGCGCGGTGTCGGCCATGTCGCGTTCGGCCAGCGAGGTGCCGACCTCGATCCCCTTGGCGACAAGGAAGGTGTTGGCCATGCCCCCCCCGATGACCAGATGATCGACCCGCTCGACAAGGTTGCCAAGCAGGTCGAGCTTGGTCGAGACCTTCGCCCCCCCGACGACCGCGACGACCGGGCGGACCGGATTTCCAAGGGCGGCGTTGAGGGCCTTCAACTCGGCTTCCATCAGGCGACCGGCGCAGGACACCATCAGATGGGTGATCCCTTCGGTCGAGGCATGGGCCCGGTGGGCGGCAGAGAAGGCATCGTTCACATAGACCTGCCCCAGCGCCGCGAGTGCCGCCGCCATCGCCGGGTCATTCTTTTCCTCGCCCGCGTGAAAGCGCGTGTTCTCCAGCAAGAGAACCGTGCCGGGCGCCATGGCCGCGACCGCCTTCTTGGCAGGCGCGCCGATGCAATCCTCGGCGAAGGCAACCGGCTGGCCAAGCGCCTCTGCAAGGGCGGGCAGGGTGACGCGCAGGCTCATCCCGGGCACGACCTGCCCCTTGGGGCGGCCGAAATGCGCGAGAAGGACAGGCTTGCCCCCCTTGGCGAGGATGTCCCGGACCGTTGGCACGATCTTTTCGATCCGTGTCGCGTCGGTGACGATACCGGCTTCGACCGGCACGTTGATATCGACGCGGACCAGTACGGTGCGGTCCTTCATGTCAACGTCGTCTATCGTCTTCCAACTCATCCGCCGATCCTTTCGATATATCGGGCCCGCAGGCCCCGAACTTGCGGCACAATTCGCCGCATGTACCGGCAAAGGTCAACCGATCTTGTCGCTTTGGCCTTTTCTTGTTGCGCCGCGCGCACTAGGTTCCGCGGCAAAACAGCAGGAGTGGACCATGGCCGAGATCAATGACCCCGAAAACACCATCATCATGACGCTGAAGGATGGCGATGTCGTGATCGAGCTTTTGCCCGATGTCGCGCCGAAGCACTCTGCGCGCATGAAGGAACTGGCCCGGGCGGGGAAATATGACAATGTCGCCTTTCACCGGGTGATCAACGGATTCATGGCCCAGTCGGGCGATGTGGCCCATGCCAATATGGAAAACGGCTGGAACCCGGGCCGCGCGGGCACGGGCGGGTCGGACCTGCCGGACCTGCCGGCCGAGTTCTCGAAACTGCCGCATGATCGCGGCACGCTGGGCGCTGCCCGCTCGTCCAACCCGAATTCGGCGAATTCGCAGTTCTTCATCAACTTTTCCGACAATCACTTCCTGAACGGCCAATACACCGTCTATGGCCGCGTGATCGCGGGGATGGAACATGTCGACAAGATCGCGCGTGGCGAGCCGCCGGCAAGCCCCGACCGGATGATTTCGGTAAAGGTCGCCGCGGATGTCTGACAGCCGCGTCTTTGGCGGGGCGCTTCTGGCGATCGCGGTGGCCACCGGGGCGGCCTGGTGGCTTTACAAGGCCGGCTCGGTCAGTTCGCTGCAAGGCGACGACGTGCCGGGGCCGAACCTTGTCATCGAGGTCGAGGGTCAGGCAAATGGCAAGGTCGTGATCGACCTTCTGCCCGAGGTGGCGCCGAAACATGTCGCCCAGATCACGGAACTGGCACGCACGGGCGCCTATGACGGCGTTACCTTTCACCGGGTGATCGACGGGTTCATGGCCCAGACCGGGGATGTCGAATTCGGCAAGGCCGGGGGCGATCTGAAGCTTGCCGGGACCGGGAAATCGGGCCTGCCCGACATTCCGGCCGAATTTTCGGATATTCCCTACCGGCGCGGCATTGTCGGCATGGCCCGGTCATCAAGCCCGGACAGCGCCAATTCGCAATTCTTCATCATGTTCGACACCGCCGATTTCCTGAACGGCAAATACACCGTGATCGGGCATGTCCTTTCCGGGATGGAAGTGGTCGATCAGATCAAGAAGGGCGATCCCGATCTGAACGGCAAGGTTGACGATCCCGACCGGATGGTGACGGTCCGCGTGCAGTAAGGGCGGCGCATCGGCTGCGGGTGAACGCCGGTGCTGTGCGCTCCTTAAATCGGCAAGTCCCGCGCCGGGGCGGGGGCGGGGCCGCATGGCGGCGAGTTCCAAGATGATGCTTGCATCGGCCTGCGCCGGAACCTAGCGTCATCCGGCCTTGTTCCGCATTCCGAGGATCCATGACCACGCTAGACCTTGCCTTTGTGCGCGCCCAGTTCCCGGCGTTTTCCACGCCCGAGCTGCGGGACCGCGCCTTTTTCGAGAATGCGGGAGGTTCCTATGCCTGTGGCCAGGTCATCGACCGTCTGACGCGGTTCTACCGGACAAGGAAGGTGCAGCCCTACGGGCCTTATGCGGCCTCGGCGGCGGGCGGGGCCGAGATGGACGAGGCGCGGTCGCGCCTTGCCGCGATGATGGGGATCAAGACGAAAGAGCTGAGTTTCGGCCCTTCGACCACGCAGAACACCTATGTCCTGGCGCAGGCCTTTCGCCGGTTTCTGGGCGCCGGTGACGCGATTGTCGTGACCGATCAGGATCATGAGGCCAATTCCGGGCCATGGCGGCGGCTTGGCGATGAAGGTGTCGAGATCCGCGAGTGGAAGATCGACCCCGCGACCGGGCAGCTTGACCCCGCGCGGCTCGCGCCGCTTTTGGCGGATGGCAGGGTGCGGCTTGTCTGTTTCCCGCATTGTTCGAACGTGGTGGCCGAAATCAACCCGGTCGCCGAGATCGTGGCCATGGCGCATGGCGCCGGCGCGGTGACCTGCGTTGACGGGGTCAGCTATGCGCCGCACGGCCTGCCGGATGTGGCCGGGCTTGGCACCGACATCTACCTTTTTTCGGCCTACAAGGTTTACGGCCCCCATCAGGGCATCATGGCGATCCGCGAGGATCTGGGCATGCGCCTGCCCAATCAGGGGCATTATTTCAACGGTGACACGCTTTACAAGCGGTTCACCCCGGCCGGCCCGGATCACGCGCAGGTTGCCGCGTCGGCGGGAATTGCCGATTATTTCGATGCGCTGCATGCCCATCACTTTCCGGCCGAACCGGACGCGGCCCGGCGAGGGGCGGCGGTTCACGATCTGATGCGCGCGCAGGAGGTGTCCGCCTGCCAGCCGCTTCTGGACTATCTTGCCGCGCGCAATGACCTGCGCCTGATCGGGCCGCGCGACGCGGCAAGACGTGCGCCGACGGTCGCGGTGGCGCTCGACCGGGCCGCCGAGCCGGTATCGGCGGCGCTGGCCGAGCACGGCATCAATTGCTGGGGGGGCGATTTCTATGCGGTGCGGCCGCTGACCGCGATGGGGGTCGACCTTGGCCGGGGCGTCTTGCGCCTGTCGATGGTCCATTACACGAGTGCCGGTGACGTGGCCCGTCTGATCGCGGCCCTCGACAAGGTTCTGTGACACCGGGCAGGGGGACGCCCGCGGACCCCGGAATGCCCTGACCCGGAACATCCGGACCGGGACGACGGAAAGAAGGCCGGCCCCGCGCCCCGCGCGCCCGCCGCGACAGGGTTTCTGCACCCGCAACATGACCTTCTTGCCCGCCCCGTCCGCCCCGCGCTAGGCTGCGTGCCGAAAAGGAGGGCCGGGGTGGAACTCTTTTACGACACCGAAGGGCAAAAACACCTGCCGCGATATTTCGCGCAGGTCTTTCGCATTGCGCGGGGAACGCAGAACGGGCGGCTGGATTTCGTGCTGCAGGACGGGCGGCGGTTTCGCATCAAGGGCACAAGCGCCGGCCCGGTTGCCGAAATCCGGGTCCATGACGACGACATCTTTGCACGCCTGATCCGCGAGGGCGATCTTGGGTTCTGCGAGGCCTACCTTGAGGGCGGCTGGTCCTCGCCCGACCTTCAGGCCTTCATGGATTTCATCCATACCGACAATCAGGCCGTTTACGACGGTTTTCCCGGAATGAGGCTGGTGCGCGCCTATGAGCGGATGCGCCACCTTCTGCGGTCGAACTCGCGCAGGCAGGCCCGCAGGAACATCGCCTATCACTATGACCTCGGGAACGACTTCTATGCCAAATGGCTTGACCAGAGCATGACCTATTCCTCGGCCCTGTTCAGGACGGGACAGGAAAGCCTTGAGGTGGCCCAGCGTCAGAAATACGCGGCGATGGTCGATGGAATGGCCGTCGCCCCGGGCGATCACGTGCTTGAAATCGGCTGCGGCTGGGGCGGATTCGCGGAATATGCGGCGGCCGAACGCGGCCTGAGAGTGACCGGACTTACCATCTCGCAGGCGCAGCTGGACTTTGCGAGGGCCAGAATGGAGCGCCTTGGGCTGTCCGATCGCGTCGAGTTGCGGTTGCAGGATTATCGCGACGAACGCGGAAGCTATGATGGCATCGCCTCGATCGAGATGTTCGAGGCGGTGGGCGAGAAATACTGGCCGGTTTACTTCGATACGCTGCGCGAACGCCTGAAACCGGGTCGCAATGCGACGCTGCAGATCATCACGCTTCAGGAAAAACGCTTTGAGATCTACAGAAAGAGCGTTGATTTCATTCAGAAATACATTTTCCCCGGTGGGATGCTTCCGTCATCCTCGGCGCTTCGGGCCGAAATCCAGAACGCCGGTCTGCGACTTGTCGGATCCTTCGAGTTCGGCGAAAGCTACAGCCAGACGCTGCGGCGCTGGTCCCATGTTTTCAACGATCGCTGGGACGAGATCGCGCCGATGGGATTTGACACACGTTTCCAAAGAATGTGGAATTTTTATCTGACCTCTTGCGCTGGTGCATTCCACGGCGGAAACTGTGATGTAACGCAGATAACGGTAACAAGGCCCGCAGACTAGTGCCCACAGCCGCCAAACTCTTTGCAGCCTTCGCCTTTGCCATGCTCGCCTTCTTTACGGCAGAGGTTTACAAGCCGCATATGCCGGAAGGCACGCAATTCGGGTATTTCTCCTTTGTCTCCATGTTGATCGGCCTGGTCGCGGGGTGGCGGGTGATGGGCCCGCAGGCGGGCAAGGGCAACTGGATGGCGGTAAACAGCGGGATCAAGACGGCCGCGGTCATGGTCGTCTTCGCGCTGGTCATCTTTTCGATCTATGAGATGCTGTTGCAGGCGTTCCGGCCGCTCTACGATGGTCCGATGGAAGCGATCATGGGGGCGGTGGGGCTGGCCGTCGACTTTTTCGTCAATCTTCTGGCATGGGACGTGCTTCTTTTGCTGGTTGTCGGCGGCGCGCTGGGCGGGCTGCTGACGGAATGGGCGCAACGCCGCTGGAAATGATCGGGTGAGCGGACTTTTCTTCTATGGGACCCTGTGTCACCCGCCGCTGCTTCGCGCGGTTCTCGGGCGCGATGCCGATGTCGTGCCGGCCAATCTGCCGGGGCACGGCGTGTTCTGGGTCAAGGGCCACGCGTTTCCGACGATAACGGAAGGCGGGGGCACGGCGAGCGGTGTCTATTTCGACAATCCGACCGAAACCGACCTTGCGCGGCTCGACTTCTATGAAGGCGGGTTTGCCTATGTCACGCGGAAGATGACGGTCATGACCGGCGCGGGGCCGAGGGAGGCCCTGGTCTATTTTCCGCCCGAGGGCGGGGGGGAGACCGGCGAACCCTGGCAATTGCAGGACTGGGTCGAACGCTGGGGCGATGTCGCTTCGGCCGCCGCGCAGGATTTCATGCGCCAGATGGGGCATGTCCCTGCCGAAAAGCTGCGTTCCCGCTATCCGATGATGCTGATGCGTGGCGGCGCGCGGCGGCGCGCCGAGCAAGACAATACGGCGATCACCGTGCGGCGCCGGCAAATGCCGGGCGACATTCCCGAACGGCAGGTCAGGCAGGTCTATGCGAATTACTTCGCGGTCGAGGAATACGATCTGCGGTTTCGCCGGTTTGACGGTGAGTTCAGTCCCGAGGTGAACCGCGCGGTCTTCATCGGCGGCGATGCGGCGGTGGTGTTGCCCTATGATCCGGTCCGCGACACGGTGTTGCTGATCGAACAGGTCCGCATGGGCCCCCACGCGCGCGGAGACCGCCAGAGCTGGCTTCTGGAGGCGGTGGCGGGGCGGATCGACGGCGGAGAAACCCCCGAAGCCGCCGCACGGCGCGAGGCGCGCGAGGAAGCCGGGCTTGACCTGCGCGACCTGATCGCGGCGGGCGCCTATTATCCGTCGCCCGCCGCGATGGGCGAATATCTTTACACCTTCCTCGGCATCGCCGACCTGCCGGAGGGCGGGGCCGGATTCGGCGGGTTGCCGGGCGAGAACGAGGACATCAGGGTCCATCTTCTGCCCTTCGATGCCTTGATGGAGATGGTCGCATCCGGCGAGGCGAATACCGCCCCCTTGCTTTTGCTGGCCTACTTTCTTGCGGCCAACCGGGCACGCCTGCGCGCGCCTATCGGCGGGGCTTGAGGTCTGGCCGCGCGCGGCCTAGGTATGGGCCAGACGACAGGAGGACATCATGCGGTGTTTCGGCGATCTTGCGCAGGCTGTGGGGCATACGCCGCTGATACGGTTGCGCAAAGCCTCGGAATTGACGGGTTGCGAGATCCTTGGCAAGGCCGAGTTCCTCAACCCCGGGCAGTCGGTCAAGGACCGCGCGGCGCTTTACATCATTCGCGATGCGGTGGCGCGGGGGCGGCTTGCCCCGGGGGGTACGATCGTCGAAGGGACGGCGGGGAATACCGGCATCGGTCTGGCGCTGGTCGGCGCGTCGATGGGGTTTCGAACCGTCATCGTGATTCCGGAAACCCAAAGTCAGGAAAAGAAGGACATGCTGCGCCTGGCCGGGGCTGAACTGGTTCAGGTGCCTGCGGCGCCATATAAAAATCCGAACAATTATGTGCGGTATTCCGGGCGTCTGGCTGAAAAATTAGCACAAACCGAACAAAATGGCGCGGTCTGGGCCAATCAGTTCGACAATGTCGCGAACCGGCAGGCCCATATCGAGACCACCGGCCCGGAGATATGGGAGCAGACCGGCGGCAAGGTTGACGGCTTTGTCTGCGCCGTCGGTTCGGGCGGAACGCTTGGCGGTGTCGCGATGGCGCTTCAGGGCAAGGGTGTGAAGATCGGCCTGGCCGATCCCGATGGCGCGGCGCTTTACAGCTATTACACGACCGGGGTTCTGGCATCGGAAGGATCGTCCATCACCGAAGGCATAGGGCAGGGGCGGATCACGGCCAATCTGGAAGGTATCCGGCCGGACATGGCCTTCAACATTCCCGATTCCGAGGCGCTGCCGCTGATCTTCGATCTGCTTGCCGAGGAAGGGTTGTGCCTTGGCGGATCTTCCGGAGTGAACATAGCCGGGGCGATCCGGATGGCGCGGGAAATGGGGCCCGGGCATACGATCGTGACACCGCTTTGCGATTACGGTAACCGGTATCAGTCCAAGCTGTTCAACCCCGATTTCCTTCGCGCGAAGGGTCTGCCCGTTCCCGTCTGGCTTGACCAGCCCGCGCGCGCCCTGCCTTCGGTGTTTGAAGACTGATGCTCTGGCTTCGCGCGTTTCTTGTCCTGCTTTGCCTTGCCGCGGCGCCTTTCGGTCCGTCGGCAGGCTTTATTGCCGCCGCCGCCGCGCAGGACATCAGCGTTCCCGACTACAAGGAATGGGACAAGGTTGCGGCCGAGGCCGCGCAGATTCTGACCGACGACCGCGCCAGCAATGAGGCGCTGGAAAGTCTGCGGGCGCGGATTGTCAAGTGGCGCACGGATCTGACGGCGGCACAGGGCCTGAATTCGGGCGACATCGACACGCTCAAGGGGCAGATCGCGGCGCTTGGCCCGGTTCCGGCTGACGGCGCCGCCGAAGACCGCGCCATCGCCGAGCGCCGCGCGGCACTGACGCAAAAGCTGACCCAGCTGCAAGCCCCGGGTCTGGCCGCGGTCGAGGCGCGCAGTCAGGCGGACGGGCTTGTGCGCCAGATCGACACGCGCATTCGCGAGCGGCAGGCGAAAGAACTGCTCAGGCTGTCGCCTTCGCCGGTGAATCCGGTCAACTGGCCCGCCGGCTGGGCGGTGTTCAGCCAGGGCATGAAGACGCTTGTGGCCGAAGTCACAGAGGCCTGGTCCAATCCGGCGCGCCAGTCGGAACTGAAAAACAACCTGCCCGCGATCATTTTCTACCTCTTCGCCGCCGCGATCCTTGTGCTGCGCGGGCCGGTTTTCACGGAACGATTGACAACGCGGCTGCTGACCGGTGCCTCGCTGCGCGCGCGCAACATCGCGGCCGCCGTCGTGTCGCTGGGCCAGTTCCTTGTCCCGCTTCTTGGAACGGTGTTTCTGGTTCTCGCGATCCAGTCTTCGGGCATGACCGGGCCGCGCTCTGGCGCCCTGATCGAGGCGCTGCCCGTCGCCGCCTTCTTCCTGTTCACCTTTCGCTGGCTGGCAAGCTGGCTTTTCCGGGCTGAAGGGAATTTCGACACCCTGACCGAGCACGCGGCGGAAGCGCGGTTTCATGTGCGCATGATCGGTGTCGTCTATGCGGTAGAGATTTTCCGGCGCGCGTTCATTACCGAAGTGCGCCCGCCACTGTCCATGGCCGCGCAGGCGGTGGTTGCCGCACCGCTTGTCTTCGTGCTGGCGGTGTTTCTTTTCCGCCTGTCGCAACTGATCGCGCCGCGCGAGGCAAAGCCCATGTCGGGCGCGACCGAGTTCCGCTCGAGCCTGATGCGGCTGATCGGGCTGGGTTCGCTTGCGGTGTCGCTGGTGGCGCCCGCGCTTGCCGCCATCGGTTATGTCGCCGCCGCAAACGCGCTGATCTGGCCGACGGTCACGTCGCTTGGCCTGCTGGGCCTGATCCTGCTGATCCAGCGCTTTGCGACCGATATCTACGTTCTTGCCGGGCAGCGGGGCGAAGAGGGGCGCGAAACGCTGTTCCCGGTCATGACCGGTTTGGTTCTGATGCTGGGGTCCATTCCGCTTTTTGCCCTGATCTGGGGCGCGCGGGTTGTCGATCTTTCGGAAACCTGGACCCGTATCGGGGCCGGCATTCCGATCGGCCAGACCCGTCTTTCGCCCGCGGTGATCCTGACATTCCTTCTTGTCTTCACCATCGGCTACATGATCACGCGGCTTTTGCAGCGGATGCTGAAGACCACGCTGCTGCCACGGACGACGCTGGAAAAGGGCGTGCAGAATGCCGTGGTCTCCGGTCTGGGCTATATCGGCATCATTCTTGCCGGGCTGGTCGCGATCACCACGGCGGGGATCGATCTGTCCGCCCTTGCCATCGTCGCCGGCGCGCTTTCCGTCGGTATCGGTTTTGGTCTGCAGAACATCGTTCAGAACTTCGTTTCCGGTATCATCCTTCTGATCGAGCGCCCGATTTCGGAAGGCGACATGATCGAGGTGAACGGGCAGTTCGGGATCGTGAAGGGCATTTCGGTCCGCTCGACCTGGATCGAGACCTTCGACAGGACCGATGTCATCGTGCCGAATGCCGATCTTGTCTCGGGCGTCGTCACGAACCTGACGAGGGGCAATCTGACGGGCCGCCTGATCATTCCGGTCGGGGTTGCCTATGGAAGCGACACGCGCAAGGTGGCGGCGATCCTGACCGAGATCGCGGAGGCGCAGCCGCTGGTGCTGGTCAATCCCCCCCCGTCGATCGTGTTTTCCGGACTGGGTGCGGACAGCCTGAATTTCGAGATCCGCACGATCCTGTCGGATGTCAATTACAAGCTGGCCGTGCAGACGGATATTCTGCATCAGGTTGTCGAGCGTTTTGCGGCGGAAGGCATCGAAATTCCCTTCACCCAGCGTGATATCTGGATCCGCAATGCCGAAGACCTGCAACCGCGCGGCGCCCGGCGCGCGGCCAAGCCCAAGGCCATGCCCGACCTGCCTGTGGCCCAACCCGACCCGGGAACGATCAACAATGATCCGGTTGCCGACGAGATTCAGGAAGACGGAGACCGGCGCTGACATGACCACGATGCTTTTTCGCGACGATGCCTATCTGAAAGAGGCGACCGGCCGGGTCATCGGGCATACGGAAGAGGGCGGGATTGTCCTTGACCGGACCATCTTTTATCCGACCGGCGGCGGGCAGCCCGGGGACAGCGGTTTTCTGGAAACCGATGCGGGGGCCATTCCCATTGCGACGACGGTGAAGGCAAAGGATGGCGGTATCGCGCTGGTTCCGGCCGAAATGCACACCCTGCCGCCCGAAGGCGCTGACGTGCGCCAGCGGCTCGACTGGCGGCGTCGTATCGCCCATATGCGGGTCCACACCGCGCTTCATCTTCTGTCGGTTGTCATTCCGCTTCCGGTGACGGGGGGGCAGATCGGTGCGGGCAAGGGACGGCTTGACTTTCTCATGCCCGAGCCGCCCGCCGATATTTCCGCAATCGAACGGCAATTGAACGAATTGATCGCAAGAAACCTTCCGGTCAGCGAAAGCTGGATCACGGATGCCGAGCTGGACGCAAATCCGGGCCTTGTGAAGACGATGTCGGTCGCACCGCCAAGAGGGCAGGGCCGGGTCCGTCTGATCCGGATCGGGAGCGGCGCCGACGAGATCGATCTGCAGCCATGCGGTGGCACCCATGTGGCCCGCACCGGCGAAATCGGGGCCGTGACACTTGGAAAGCCGGAAAACAAGGGGCGCAACAACCGGCGCGTCTCGGTTCTGCTGGCGGATTGATGCCGCAGGGGGCATCCGCGTCAGGAATTAGGCCTTGCCGTTTGGTGGCCGGGGGCCATATTGCGCCGTGAGAACCCGACTCGGGTCAGGTCCTCAGGCGCGTTCCCCTGGGTGAACGTGTAAACGCGGAGTTGTTTCGGTGTGCTGCCACCACACCGCGCCGAGTTGATTGCCCGCGCCGCGAGACGGCAGATGACGGGCGGAGCCATTTCAAATGACACCTGACAAGGATCTGCCGCAATTCGCGGCGGACATCCAGGATGACGAGGACGACGCAGATGCCGCCGGTCATCACAAGGCCGGGCTTGGAGCGCTGACACTGGGCGCGATCGGCGTTGTCTATGGGGATATCGGCACCAGTCCGCTTTATGCGCTGCGTGAAGCGCTGCGGCCGGTGGCGCGGGACGGGCTTGACCCCGGCGAGGTGCTGGGGGTCGTATCGCTTCTGATCTGGGCGCTGGTGCTGATCGTCACCCTGAAATACGTCCTTGTCCTTCTGCGCGCGGACAACCGGGGCGAGGGCGGGATACTGGCGCTTTACACCCTTACCCGTCTGGCCATCGGGCGCAGGCATCACGGGGTTCTCGCGCTGGGGCTGGTCGGTGCGGCGCTGTTTTTCGGGGACGCGATGATCACCCCTGCGATCTCGGTTCTTTCCGCCGTCGAAGGCGTCGAACTTATCGCCCCCCAGATGGCGGATTACGTGCTGCCTGTGACGGTTGGCATTCTTCTGGGGCTGTTTCTGGTGCAGCGGCACGGGACGCAGGCGATCTCGGTCGCATTTGGCCCGGTCATGGTGCTTTGGTTCGTGGTCATGGGGGTAAGCGGCGCGGCGGCCATGTCCCACCATCCGGCGGTTCTGGCGGCGCTCAGCCCGCATCACGGGATAGGTTTCCTGATTGATCACAAGGTCATGGCCTTTGTCGTTCTTGGCGCGGTCTTCCTTGCCGTGACCGGGGCCGAGGCGCTTTACGCGGACCTTGGCCATTTCGGTCGCGCGCCGATCCAGCTTGCGTGGTTCGCGCTGGTTTTCCCGGCGCTCGTGCTCAACTATCTGGGGCAGGGCGCGTCGGTTCTGGCGGATCCGGCTGTCCTGTCCAACCCGTTTTTCCGGCTGGTCCCGCAATGGGCGCTTCCCGCATTGGTGCTGCTTGCCACGCTGGCCACCGTGATCGCGGCGCAGGCGGTGGTTTCGGGGGCGTTTTCGATGGCGCGTGCGGCGGTCCAGCTTGGGCTTCTGCCACGGCTCAACATCATCCACACGTCAGACCGGCAGAGCGGTCAGATCTATGTGCCCGCGCTGAACTGGATCATGCTGGGCGGGGTTCTTGGCTTCGTGCTTGGCTTTCAGACATCCGAGGCGCTGGCCGCGACCTACGGGATTTCCGTCACCGGCGCGATGATCGTGGATACGATCCTTGCCCTTGTCTTCGCGCGGATCGGCTGGCATCTGGGCTGGTGGATCCTTTTGCCATTGGGAACGGTGTTCCTGCTGCTCGAGGGCACGTTCCTTTTGTCGAACCTTGCCAAGTTCCTTGATGGCGGCTTTGTCCCCGTCTTGCTTTCGGCATTGATGGTTTTCACCATGTCGACATGGTGGAGAGGGACGCAGAGCGCGATGCGGCGCGAGGCAGAGGCGCGGGTCGGGTTGGAGACCTTCGCGAAATCCATGGCGCATTCCTCGGTCACGGTCGTGCCGGGAACGGCGTTCTTCCTTACATCGGACCCGGCCTCGGTTCCGCCGGCCCTGCTGCACAACCTCAAACACAACCGCGTCCTGCACGATCACAACGTGGTTCTGACGGTCGAGACAATGCGGGTTCCCTCGGCCCCAGACGAGGACCGCATCTCCTTTGCCCCGATCGACGATCGTTTTGCGCGGCTGGTGCTTCGCTTCGGCTATATGGAAACGCAGAATATCAGTCGCGCACTTGGCGCCGCCCGCCGTCATGGCCTGCGCTTCGACGTGATGTCGACGAGTTTCTTTCTTGGCCGGCGCAAGCTCGTCTCGGCCCGGCGCGATGGCTGGCGCGATTTCCTCGACCGGTTCTACATCGCGCTGTCGCGTTTTTCTGCCGACCCGAGCGACTTTTACCACCTGCCGCGCGACCGGGTCGTGGAACTTGGCGCGCGCATGACGCTTTAGCCGTTTTTTGCCGCGCCCCCTTGCATCCGGTGCCCACGGCGCGATATGCGTGCCCGGCACGGACAGTTGGCCGAGTGGTCGAAGGCGCACGCCTGGAAAGTGTGTAGGCGGGGAACCGTCTCGAGGGTTCGAATCCCTCACTGTCCGCCATAACATAAGTCATTGATATTAAACGATTTTTATCCTCACGTATTGGGGCGTGGTTTCCGCGACTTGCGCGGGGTATCGACCCCTAGAGACTTGAAATTTCAGGCGAAATAACCGCTCAAAATGGGGCGAGTCTCTGTTTGG
>JAGRDO010000091.1:0-177 GCA_020447005.1 Paracoccaceae bacterium | reverse complement strand
GGCGCGATACGGTTTTCGGGTGGCGTTTCCGGCGCTGGACTTGACTTTCGGTTGAATGGAAGCTGATGGCCACCTAATTCCCAGGCAGCCTGCCGACCCAGCCAGCCTCGTATGGCATAAGATGCAGCCTGACTGCAGAAGGGACTCAACACGGGTTCGCGGGGCGTTCGTTTCCCC
>JAGRDO010000090.1 GCA_020447005.1 Paracoccaceae bacterium | reverse complement strand
GCACAACTTTCCCTGAGTTATTCCCTAGCGATGGGTAGGTTCCCACGCGTTACTCACCCGTCTGCCGCTCCCCTTGCGGGGCGCTCGACGTACATGTGTTAAACCTGCTGCCAGCGTTCGTTCTGAGCCAGGATCAAACTCTCAAGTTGAAAGCGCCTTACGACGCTATCCTTGACGTTCGAACCTCTGCACATCGTCCCCTCTTGCGAAGGGGACAGTCTCTGTCTGATGTACATCGTTCCAAGGGAACGAAGTCCGTCAAGACAGTGAAGCTGACACTCACATTATCGGGCGAACCCTAGTGAGCCGATATGCAGTAGTTGATCCATCGAAAGGACCAAACCGCCCACATATCTCTTCAGTAACCAGCGATTTCAAAGAGCGTGAGAGACAAAATCAACCGGAGGCGCCGTATCTTACTTGGCGCGCCCGCCTGTATATCTCTCAATTTTTTTAGTCTGAACTTCGTGGCGTCGCCGCCGTTCCGTCCGCCGTAGCAGTGTTGTCCGCTTCGGTGAGGCGGTATTTACGGATGGCGGTCGGGGACCGCAAGGGCTTTTTTCAAGAAAGTTGCGTTTTTTTTTGCGCCCCCCGCGTTACCCTCCAAATCTAGCGGTTAACGCAATGATGGCAACAATTGGGGCGCCGAATGAGCAAGAAGATTGCGCCGCAACTGCGCGACTCTGCCCCTGCATCCTCCGGATTCACATGTTCGCGCTCCGATTTTCTGACACTTCCCGGAATCGGGCGCCGAGAAGAGCAGGAATCACGTCGATTCTCGTGGAATCGGACGACGCTAACGTACTGCGGTTTTTCGATTTATTTGTGACACAGCCGATTCTGCATCATTTACGGCCCGGAGAGGCCGCCTGCGCGGAATCGCCCGCACTCCCAAAAGCAGCATGGTCAGTCCAAGATAGACGAATGGCTCAACCGGCCATGCCTTGACCAGCCAGAGGTAATGCACGGCTCCAGCCAGAACTGCCGGATAGACCAGCTTGTGGAGCCGCTGCCAACGCGCCCCTCCGAGGCGGCGTATCGACCAATTGTTGGAGGTTAGTGCGAGCGGAACCAAAAGCAGCAGACCGGCCGTCCCAATCGTGATGTACGGGCGCTTCGCTATGTCGGCCAATGCTTGCCGCCACAACAGCCCCATGTCGAGCACCAGCCAGGCCAGAAGGTGAAGGACCAGAAAATAGAATGCCGACAGACCGATGGCGCGGCGAAACTTTATCAGGTTGAGCCCCGTGAAACGTCGAACCGGCGTAATGCACAGCCCCAGCACCAACAATTTGAGGGCCCATAGGCCAAGGCGGTGTTCGATTTCCTTGACCGGGTCAACGCCAAGCGTTCCCGAAATTCCCTTCCAAAGAAGCCAGAGGGGAAAAGCGGCACACACTATATATACAGTCCACGCAGGAACCCGACGGAAAAACCGGTTCGCGGAATCGATCAGCACGCTCAGAAGTCCTTTGTCAGATCCTGACCGGCGTAAAGCGCTGCGACTTGATCGCCGTAGCCGTTGAACATCTGCGTTTCCACGCGACCGCTGAACAGCCCCGCACCAATCCGGCGCTCGGACGCCTGGCTCCAGCGTGGATGATCCACTTGCGGATTTACGTTTGAGTAGAATCCGTACTCATGTGGATTTTGCATGTTCCAGGTGGTTTCCGGTTGTGTCTCCGTAAGGCTGATACCCACGATCGACTTGATGGACTTGAACCCGTATTTCCAGGGGACGACCAACCGGATCGGCGCGCCGTTCTGTTTTGGCATCTCTTCGCCGTAAAGCCCGGTCGCCAGAATCGTCAGCGGGTGCATCGCCTCGTCCAGCCGCAATCCTTCGCGGTACGGCCAGTCAAGAATGGGGTATTGTTGTCCGTTCATCTCCTCGGGGCGAACCAGCGTTTCGAAAGCGACATACTTGGCGGATGGCGCCACGCCGACACGGTTCAGAAAATCGGCAAGCGGAAACCCGATCCACGGCACAACCATTGACCATGCCTCGACACAGCGCAGACGGTAAATGCGCTCTTCCAACGTAACGCCCGAAAGAATGTCTTCGAGGTGATACTCACCCGGCCTCTCGACCAGACCGCTCACCTTGACTGACCACGGATCGGTGGTCAGCTTTTGTGCATTCACGCTCGGTTCCTCTTTGCCGGTCCCGAATTCATAGAAGTTGTTATAGCCCTTGATCTCGTTCAGCGCGTTTGGCGCTTCGTCGGTCGAATATTGCGATTTAACGTAGCTCAGCTCTGCTCTGGCCGTGCCTGCGATGCCGAAGGCGGCTGCACTCGCGATCAGGGTGCGGCGGTTCAAGAATATACGTTCGGGTGTCACGTCGGACCATTTAAGATCCGATTTGAAATGACTTGCCATGCGAGACCTCATTTTGGGAACTGCCTGCCACACTTTGGGAACTGGCTGCCACACTAGCGCCGGCAATCTACACGTGCCAATAAAACCTTCTCACAACTGTGTTGATGCGGTTCGCCTCGAATGATCGCCGCTGGCGCGGCCCGACCGGCGACAGACAAGGCTGATCGATCCGAGCCGGAACGAACATGTTCATGGCCGCCTTCCAGATTGGAAGAGAGAAACGTCGCTTATAGGGTCGCAGCGGCAGCAACGAGGCCAAGGAAATCGCGACACCGCGCACAAGCGGCGGAGACAGGCCAAGATAGTAAATCATCGGCAAGTTCGACATGACCAGCAACCAGTCAAGTCCTGGAATGAACGCCAGTCGGTCTGGCGCAGGGGTCGAATGAACCAGCGCCATCGCGGTCCAAACGAGGCCCCGCACCAAATCCGGTGCGGCGCGCGGTCTCCTGCAAAGCGAGACCGCGCGCCTGCGAGCCTAGTGGACGACCGCATCGTCCGGGCGAGGACGGGTGGATTTCGACACCCGCTCACCCACGATAAGGCCATCTGCCCCGGCGCTGACCGTCACGGTGTCACCATCCTTGACATCCCCTGCAAGCAGCATCTCGGCCAAAGGATCCTGCAGGTGACGCTGGATCACGCGCTTGAGCGGACGCGCTCCGAAGACGGGATCATAGCCTTCCTCGGCCAGCCACTTTTTCGCAGCCTCGTCCATTTCAAGTGCGATCTTGCGACCGGCCAGACGTTTGACCAGACGGCGAAGCTGGATTTCCACGATGCCGTCCATGTCGTCCCGTGTCAGCCGGTGGAAGATGATCTGGTCATCAAGCCGGTTAAGGAACTCTGGCCGGAAGTGGGCGCGGACGGCGTCCATAACATCGCGCCTTGCTTGCCCGCTGTCGGCGCCTTCGGGCAACTGACTCAACGCCTGCGACCCAAGGTTCGAGGTCAGCACGATCAGGGTCTGCTTGAAGTCGACCTGATGACCCTGCCCGTCGGTCAGGCGACCATCGTCAAGCACCTGCAACAGCACGTTGAAGACATCAGGATGCGCCTTCTCGACTTCGTCGAAAAGCACCACCTGATAAGGTCGCCGCCGCACGGCTTCGGTCAGCACGCCGCCCTCGTCATAGCCGACATACCCCGGAGGCGCACCGATCAGCCGCGCGACCGAGTGTTTCTCCATGAACTCGGACATGTCGATGCGGACCATCGCATGTTCATCGTCAAAGAGATATTCGGCAAGCGCCTTGGTCAGCTCGGTCTTGCCGACACCCGTGGGCCCAAGGAAGAGGAACGAGCCAAGCGGCCGGTTTTCGTCCTGAAGCCCCGCACGCGCACGGCGCACCGCTTTCGACACCGCTTCAACCGCTTCGCGCTGACCGACGACGCGACGCCCGAGTTCTTCTTCCATCTTGAGCAGCTTTTCGCGTTCGCCCTCAAGCATCTTCGACGTGGGAATGCCGGTCCAGCGCTCCACGACCTCGGCAATCTGTTCTGGCCGCACTGCTTCTTCAACCAACAGGCCGTCTTCGGCGGCCTCGCTCGCGGCAAGTTTCTTTTCAAGATCGGGAATGACGCCAAAACGCAATTCACCCGCACGTGTCAGATTGCCATCACGGGATGCATGGTCGAATTCGGCACGGGCACGATCGAGCTGTTCCTTCAACTCACGTTGGGAATTCAACTTGTCACGTTCGCCCTGCCACCGCGCGGTCAGTTCAGAGGACTTCTGCATCAGGTTCGACAACTCTTTTTGCAAGTTCTCCAACCGGTCTTTCGATGCAGCATCGTCTTCTTTTTTCAGCGCTTCGGCTTCGATCTGCTTTTGCAGGATTTCACGGTCCAGCGCGTCCAGTTCCTCGGGCTTGCTGTCCACTTCCATACGCAAACGTGACGCCGCTTCATCGACCAGGTCGATCGCCT
>JAGRDO010000089.1:4286-33003 GCA_020447005.1 Paracoccaceae bacterium | reverse complement strand
CAACATCATCTTCACCACCTCGTTCGGCTATATGGATGCGACCAATGCCGTCGCCGCCAAGTTTCCGAATGTGAAATTCGAACACGCGACCGGCTTCAAACGCGAGCATGAGAATGTCGGCATCTACAATGCCCGTTTCTACGAAGGTCGCGCGATCGAGGGCCTTGTTGCCGGTCGCATGACCAAGTCGAACAAGATCGGCTACATTGCCTCGTTCCCCATTCCCGAAGTGATCATGGGGATCAATTCCTACTTCCTCAACGCCAAGAAGGTGAATCCGGACGTCGAAATCAGCGTCGTATGGGCGTTCACCTGGTTCGATCCGGCGAAGGAAGCCGACGCAGCCAAGGCCCTGATCGATCAGGGCGTCGATGTCATCGCCGCGCATACGGACTCGACCGCAACCCTTGCGGAAATCGCGAAGGCCGGCGGGAACGCCATTGGCTTCGGTCAGGCCTCGGACATGGCCGATTACAAGCCGACCCCGCGTGTGACCTCGATCATCGACGATTGGTCGCCCTACTACACACGGCAGATTCAGGCGGTCCTGGATGGCACATGGGTATCTGAGGACACATGGGATGGGATCAAGGACGGCACGGTCGGCATCGGTGAGTTCACCGGTCTGCCGGATGACGTCAAGGCCGAGGCGGAAGCCATGCGCGATGCGATCGCCGATGGCAGTTACCACCCGTTCACCGGCCCGATCAACAAGCAGGACGGTACCGCTTGGCTGGCCGAAGGCCAGACCGCGCCGGATGGCGACCTTCTTGGCATGGGCTTCTATGTCGAAGGTATCACCGGCGACATTCCGAAGTGATCCTGGCCCGTCGCGCCCGGGGTGAAACCCCGCGCCGGTAACAGTTTCAGGCCCCGTACCGCCGGTACGGGGCCTGTTTTTTCGGGCACCGGCGCAGGCAAGGCCAGCCGGAAGGGCCGGACACGGCCCCGCGCCTTACGGCAGATCGTCAAGCGGCATCGGATAAAGCAGGCTTTCCGCATCCGCTCCGGTTCCAAGGTAATCGACCCACTGGTCGGTTGCCTCGTTATAGCGGCGATAGCGCTCGACCTTGTCGTAAAGCCCGTTGATGATGATCTGCTGCTCGGAAAACGACATGGTCAGCCAGTCGGCCTCGGTCACATTCATGATCCGCGACCGGTAGGGCAAGCCGTCGAGATATTCCGAAATCGCGACCGCATCGGCAAGATTGGCGTCGCCGTTCCGCGTCACCTTGTCGGGGTCGCGGCTCATGTCGGCGGCCGCCCCCAGAACCTGCGCAAAGAACTGGTCGGGTTCGGTGATGTTTTCTTCCGATTGCTCGATGATGATGCGCAGCGCCTCGTCCAGATCGGAAAGCTGGCGCTTGCTGATCAACAGCCGCACCGAAAGCGGCTTCAGCCCCGTCCGTTCGAAATCGCGGTCCGAGACATAGGCCTCGAACACGTCGGGCGCGGTTACGCCATCCTTGCGCCCCAGATAGGCCAGTTGCATCGTGCGTCCGGCCGAACGGACCGCCCTGGTCAGGTCGTCGTCACTGCCGCCGCCATCGGGGATTTCTTCGCCCGAACGGAAGGCCGAAACCTGATCGACGATCAACTGCCCCAATTGCCCGGCCTCGGCCCGATAGGTCGCCGGGTCGCCGCCATCGACGGCGAAATACAGCGGCGGCAGGTTGGGCTGGCGCGCCAGTTCGCGATAGGCGGCCTCTGCGCTGTCATGATCCTCGGCCCCGCCTTTGGTTTTCAGATGCATGATGGCGATGGCGGCGCCCAGCCGCTCTCGCACCACATTGTTCAAGCCTTCCGCGCTCAGCCCGGTGCTCGAATATTCGTCATTCGCCTCGCGCGGGCCGGCATCGGTCACAAGCACGATGAACCGCGCGCCGAACTGCGCCCAGTCCAGCGCCGAAATCGCATATTCCACGCCGGCGTAACTGTCTTCGCGGAAATTCCTGGACGAGGATTTCGCCTCGGCCATCTGCGAGATACCGTCAAGGAACCGCTCGGAACTGAACCCGTCGTCAAGGTTCACGAAGGTCTTCACGTCATATTCCAGCCCGGGCGCGGCCTTCAGGCTGTCGCGATAGCCGATCAGCCCGAATGAGACCGAGCCTTCGTTGCCCCCCCCGGCGACGTTCTTGTAGATTTCCTCGATCGCCGCCTTGGTCCCGCGGATATAAGGCTCCATCGACAGCGTGGTATCGACGACGAACACCACCGCCGCCTTGAAATCGGTCCGGTCGCCACCACCCGCGGGCGGCGCAATCTTCACCGCCGGCTTTTCGTTCGATGCCCGCGCGATCGCCACTTTCAGCACATTGACGAAGGTTCCGTTTTCAAAAACCGCTTCTTCGCTGTGCAGGATGGGCATGACGTAAAGGTTCTCGCGCTGGTCGATGACCTCACGCGGGCCCAGCGCCAGAATGTGGTCGGACGGCGCCCCGCCCGCCTCGGCCGCTTCGGCCTCTTCGCGCAGGGGGGCCGAGGCGATGCCGGGGTTTTCGCTTTCGATCACGTCGTAAAGCTCATCCTCATCGGCAAAGAACATCAGCCGGCCAAGGTTTTCGCTGCCTTCCATGGTCACGACGATGTTCTGGTTCCAGCTGGTCAGCGCTTCTTCCGGCGCCCAGAAGGTCCTGGCGTCAACCGGTTCCAGCCCCAGTTCGGCCCAGCCATCGTCCCGCGCATAGACATAAAGCGCCTGAAGCGGCAACAGCACCTCGCCCTCGGCCCCCTTTGGCCCATCGGCCGCGCGAACCCGGTCGCGGACGATGACGCGTTCATAAAGGCTTTCCTTGTCCTTCATCTTCATCGCTTCGCGGGCCGTGACCGCCGACGGCAGGGCCAGAAGCGTGGCGCAGATCGCCCCGGCAACCCATGTGGGGCATGGCAAGGATATGGCGCGTTTCATGATCATTCTCCCAGCCTTTGCAGCGCGGCCACGGCGTCATCCGATCCAAGATCGGCCGCGCGCTGATAGAAGCGCCGCGCGGCGGTGGCATTCGGCCCCGGAAAGGGCGAGCGTGTCGCGTCATAGGTCTCCGGGTCATACATCTGCGCGACCATGACATAGGCCTTGCGCCGGTCGGCATCCGCATTCGCCTTGTCATTGCCATAGGCCATGAGCGCCCCGAAGGCCGCATTCAGGTTGTCGGACCCGCCCTTGTCGATCAACGTGATCATGCTCGCCAGAGGGTCATCCGCCGCCAGCGCCTCATTCGCGGTTTCGGCCTGCGTAAGGCTGGCCCCGGTCGTCGGCAGATCGCTTCGGATGAAGAAGAACCAGATGCCGGCGGCAAGGGCCACGGCCGCTATCCCCCCAAGGGTCAGCGGCAGCGCCATGCCCGGCTTCGCCGGCGCCGCCACCGGCCCGGCGGACGACGATGCCGGCGCGCCGCTTGCAAAGATCGCCGCGATATCCGCCGGACGGTCGGACGGATCGGCCCTCAGCATCGCCTCCAGTACCCGGGCCAGTTCGGCCGGTACCTTCTTGTCGGCGATCTTCAGGTCGGCCCGCCGCGCATCCAGCGCCGCGGCCCCCATGCCTTCGCCCGGCACCGCAAGCCCCGCGATCTTCATCAGCACCAGACCCAGCGCATAGATATCCGTGGCCGGTGTCACCTTCGCGCCGAAAAGCCCCAGCTGTTCCGGCGCGGAATAGCTGAACTTGCCCGCGAAACTGTCGCCGATGATGGATTTTTCCGTTCCCGCCGTGTCCGACGCCAGACCGAAATCGATCAGCTTCGCGCCCATGATGTCGTCATCCGGCACCATGATATTGTCGGGCGCGATATCGCGGTGGATGATGTTGAACTTGTGCAGGGCCGCGATACCGCCCGCCAGCCGCTTGCCGAGTTTCAGGACGTCCTCGGGCGCCAGCCGCGCGCCACGGGAAATGTAATGGGAAAGGGGTTTGCCCTCGACATATTCCATGACCAGATAGAACCGGCCCTCGGCATCCTTCAGCGTCGTCTCATAGCGGATGACAGCTTCGTTCTGGACCGTGCGCAACAGGCTCGATTCCCGCTTGAACAGCGCTTCCGCCTTGGAATTGCGCGAAAACTCCGGCGTCATCACCTTGATGGCGACCGCATGGCCCGTGGCGATGTTGCGGCCCTTGTAGGTCGCGCCCATGCCCCCCGCGCCCAGTTGCGAAATGACCTCATAGGTATCCTGGATAAGATCGCCGGATTTCAATTCGCCACTTCCGCGTGCCATGTGCCGTTCTCCTCTGTCCGTTCCCGCCCGGCGCGATCCGCCGTCTAGCGCCGCTGCTTCATGGCCATGGCGGTATGTTTGCTGAATGTCCGGATATCCATGAACTGAAAGCAGATCCCGGCGAACACGAAGGACATCGTCACGCCGAACACGATGAAGAGGAAGCCTTCGACGATCCCGCCACCCACCTGGTTTCCAAGCTGGATGATCTTCGCCCCCAGAAAGCAGGAATTCACCACGAAAAACCCCGTGGCGATCCAGATCAGCGCTTCCAGCGACCGGTTCAGTAAATCCCGCATTGTTCCGTCCCCTTGCTTGATGTCCCGGCCGCGGCCGGCGTCAGTTCTGCTCTGCCTCGTTCCGCGCGAGGCCCTGAAGATCCAGTTCGACAAGCTCTGCGTCGACGAAACCCGTCGCTTGCCGCGCCGCCAGATGGGTGCCGAGGATGCCAAGGCAATTCGCGCGGCGCGATCCGCGCTCTTCGACCTTGGCGCGAATGAAGTCCGACTGACGTTTCAGCACGTCGTCGGAAAACTCGGCCGCCAGCCCCTCGACGATATTGGCATATTCCGCGACCTCGCTCTTGGCCTGGGCTTCCAGTTGCCGCAGGCTGTCCATCGCCTCTTCCCGTGCGGCCGCGACATCGGCAAGCGTCGCCTCGTCGCCGGCCGCCCGCGCCTCGGCCTCGATATCATCATAGCTCGGCAACAGGTTCACGATGGCCAGCGCATTCAGATAGCGCTGCACGGCCTGATTGCAGACCAGCGTACCCGATTCCAGGATCAGGCGGATCGAACGGTCACGCTGGGCATTATTGTCGGCGCGCGCCCGCCGGATCGTGTCGGTGACAAGCGCCAGCTTGCGGCGCGCATCCTCGGTTACCGCTTCGGCCGCCAGCCCCTCGACGATGGCGATCACCTCTTCGTCAGGCGGGGTCTCGCCGCCGGGCGTGTCGTTCCTCGACAGGGCATCCAGCCCCTTGGCAAGCTCGTCGGCCTGTTCCTGCGACCGGATCGCCAGCCCTGAAAGCACAAGCCTTGTGCCGGTGTAGCGGTCATTCGTCTCGGTCCGGGCGTTCGTGTCATAGGGGGCCACCTCAAAGCGGGTCGCCGACGAGATTTCCGTCAGGGGCGTTCGCGCGTCGCCGCCGCGCTTGATCAACCCGCCCGCCTGTCCGTGCAGCCGCCCGTGGCGGATCACCGCGAACGGGGTCTCGACGAATTCGGCGGCATTGCCCAGCATGTCGTGCAGACCCAACGGGTTCGGTTGCAGCGTGCCGATCACCTGTATCTTGCCGCCGGCGCTGTCGGTTCCGCCATGGGCGATATATTCGCTGGCATTGCCGCCGTCCGGAACAGGCGGAAGCGGGGCGCGAAACGTGGCCTCGTCCACCGCAACGCCACCCCTGGCCGCGAACTCCCACTCCTCTTCGGTCGGCAGGCGCAGGAAGGCCGTCGTCTCATCCGCCTTGGGCAGCGCACCGGGTTCGTTCTGCATGAGCCAGACGGTGTAGGCGCGGGCGAAATCGTCGAAACTCTGCTTTCCGATCCCCGTCGCCGGCAGAAATTCCTTGCGGCGGGGCGCCTTCTCCGGGCAGGACGGCGCCATCACCGCGTCATACTGCGCCTGGGCGAGTTCGTATTTCGCCATGTAGAAATACCGGGCGGTCCCGGCACCGTCCGAAAACGGGCCCGACACGAAGGACCGGCGCAATCCGTTCAGATAGGGTTGCAGATCGTTTTCCTGACCAAGGATGACCGGCACATCGCCGATCGCACCATCCGCGCTTGGGGTTTCGATGCGGCGAAACACCATCGCCCCCATGCAGGGCATGGGCAGGATGACATCGCCCTCGGCCGGATCGGGGTTGTAGTAATCGGGTTTCCATTCTTCCTGCGCCATCGCGGCAGGGGCGGTCGCGGCAAGCAACAGCGCCGCAAGGGCGATGGCGGAAACAGAGCTAGGCCGCATGGGTCAACACCTCATCCATTCCGATGCCGCCCACGGCCGACAGGGCCCAGCCCGACGCGGTCAGACTTGTCACCAGCCCGATGGCCAGTGTCGCCGCGACATGGACCAAGCCAAGCTGCGCCACGGCATTTCCGCCCGGATCGCTGAAATAGGCGTTGATCCCGGCGATGGTCGGCAGGACGGCCAGCAGCGTCAGGGCAATGCCGCCCTGCACAAGGATCACCGCCTGCATCAGCGGGATCAGCCGGCGCTGGCCAAGGGGGCTGCCCAGAAGCCCCAGAAGGCTGTAGGTGACCCGGCGCGTCTCCGTCATGGCCCGCAGATTGGCCGCCATCGCGAACCAGAACCCCGCACAGGCCAGCCCCGCGACCGCCAGAAACAGGATGTTGAGGTTCGTGCGCAACGCCAGCAGAAGTTCGACATTCTGCGCCCTCGGCCGCGCCCTTACCCCCATCGCCGCAAGCTCTGAACGCAGTTTCGGCAACACTTCAAGATCGCGCGCATAAAGCCGGAAGCTGGGGTAATAGGGCGGCGCCGGGCGCGGCTCGGTCCATGTATCGGCGCTGATCGCGCGATCGTCGCGGTAAAGCTCGACCGCCAGAAGATCAGGCAGGCTCAGAAAGGCCGCATCGCGCCCATAAAGCTGCTTTCCCACGATCCCCGACACCGTCATGTCCCGCCGTGCCGTCTCGCGCTGGCCGGACAGTTCGCGGTCAACGAACATCTCGATCGTATCGCCCGGTTCGGCGGAAAGGGCCTCGGCCAGGCTTTCCGACAGATAGACCGCACCTGGCTCCGGCACCTCGCCCGCGATCAGCGGATCGCCCGCGCCGGTCGGAATGACGCTGACATTGCGCTCCAGCGCACGGGCGTCACGATGGCGCAGCGCGCTGACCGTGGTGTTGATCGAACGCGTCGAAGGCGACACGAAACCCACATCCGGGTTCTGTTGCAGGGCCTGGAAGAATTCGGCCGGGTACCGCGCCGCCCCTTCCGCGATCAGTTCGCGGTTCGACGGATCGTCGACAAGCGACGTGACCATGTTCTGGATGATCCCGTTCTTCAGCGCGAAAAGCACCAGCAAGGGCGCCAGAACCCCCATCAGCGCGGCCAGAAAGCAGAAGGTCGCGCGCCAGTCATGGCCAAGATCGCGCAGCGAAAGGGTCAGTGCCAGCCTCATGCCGCCTGCCCCCGTTCCCGCGCGGCCGTCGCAAAGATCGACCGGCTGCGCCCCTCGCCGTCCCGCTCCAGCCGATGGGCGACGCGGGCGGTCTGCCTGAACGCGCCGCGATGCGCCTGATGGCTGGCAAGGATCACCGCCGATCCGGCATCCTCGGCCAGATGGCGGATCAGCCCCTCGACCTGATCGGCATTTTCCGGGTCCAGCGCCGAGACAGGTTCATCCAGCAAAAGCAGCCTTGGCCGCGCCAGCATCGCCCGTGCCACTGCCGCGCGCTGACGCTGACCGACCGAGACCTGATCGGGCCGCCGCGCCAGCAACGCGCCAAGACCCAGAACCCCGATGACATGATCCTGCCACTCCGCGTCGATATGCGCCCCGGCCAGCCGCGACGGCAGGCGGATATTCTCGCCGACGGTCAGATAGGGCACAAGCGGGTTGGTTTGCAGCACATAGCCGATCTGCCCCGGCCCGGCATAGGACAGCCGGGCAATGCCGGGGCCGACCGCGACCCCCAGCAGGACATGCGTGCTCTCACCGCCAAAGGGTGTCGGGCGGATCGCGGCGCTGATCAGGCCCAGAACCGTGCTCTTGCCGGTGCCGCTGCCCGAATCCAGCACCACCGCCTCACCCGGCATCAGATCGAACCGTTCGATCAGAACCGCATAGTCCGGCGACAGGCGAATGCCCAGATCGCGGATGCGGACCACCGCACCGGGTCGCGCGACCGGCGTGGCCCCGTCCCGATATGCGACACCCGCGTTCATCCCTCGGGCCGTTCGATGGAAACCGAAACCTCGCCGCCCAGCTCGATCCGGGACGAGGTGTTGACCTGCTGCGGCTGGTTCCGCGCCAGTTTCCGGCCATCGACCGATGTGCCATTGGTCGAGCCGAGATCGCTGAGCATCAGCGCGCGACCGTCCAGCTTCAGCCGCGCATGCACCCGGCTCAGCTTCTTGCCGTCGATCCGCACCATCGCGGCACTTCCCCGGCCCAGCGTGACACCGCCGCGCAATTGCCCCTCGCTCAGCGCGATGCGCTGCGACCCCGCCGCGCCGCCCGAAATCGCCAGTTTCAGCGCCGGTTTCGCGCCGCCCGCCCTGCCCCTGGCCCCGGAAGGCTTGCGCCTTGCAAGAAAGAAGATGCCGCCAAAGACCAGCGCCACCGCCCCCAGCACGGCCGCGATCGTCGCGGCCAGGGGCAGCCTGCGCAACCGGTCGAGGATGCCGGTCCGGTGGGACGCCGTCGCCCCGCAATCGGACGCCTCTGCGGTATAGGGGATATCGGCCTCGTTCAAAAACTCGGCCAGTTCGTTCGAGGACGAGGCCCAGTAGGTTTCCGACGCATATTCCGCCTTGGCCTTCTGGGTGTTGATGCCAATCACCTGACCGCAAAGGTCAAGAAGCGGGCCGCCGGAATTGCCGGGATTGATCGCCGCGGTGTGCTGGATGATCTCCAGCGCGCGGCCCTGCCCGGACCACGGCGCATGAAGGATCTTGCTGACGGTGCCTTGGGTATAGGTGGTCTCCAGCTGGTCCGTCGCCGAGGACCCTTCCCGGTCGGAGACACCCGGATAGCCCAGCGCCGCGACCTGTTCCGCCTTGCCGACCTCGCGCAGCGCAATCGGCAGGATCGGCGGCTTGTGCGATTTTGCCGAAACGCGCTCCAGCAGCAGCACCGCCATGTCCAGTTCGGCCGAGCGTGTGATCAGTTGCGCGGAATATTCCACGGCCTCGCCGTCGACGCCGAACACCACCACCGCCGATTTGCCGCCGTCGATCACGTGGTTGTTGGTCACGAAGATCAGCTGGCGCGCAGTCTCGCCATATTCGACCACAAATCCCGATCCGGACCCGTAGCCTTTGTCATATTGCACAAACACCCGTCCGACGCCCGCGTCAGCCGACGCGATCATGTCCTTGAAATCCTGCGCCAGCGCCGAAGTGGCAAGCGCGATCAGGGCCACCCAGAAAATAATAATGTTTTTCAATGTATTGCCGAAAATCATATCCACCCCGCCAGTCCAAGCGCGACAACCACAAGCGCCAAGAGGACGATCAGCCCCACCATTGCCAGCGCCCCGTGTCCGCGCAGGAAATCCCGTATCCGGGTCCAGGCGCCGCCGCCCTTGATCGCCCCCATCAGGGCCGAAGCCTGCCCGCCCGCGGCCCCTGCCGACCCGGCGCCAAGCCGGCTCATCGCGGTGCCGGAATTGACCAGAACCTCGCCCAGATCGCGCAACCGTTCGGCCACGCCGAAATGCGCGCGCGCGCGGCCACGCCCCTGCCCGCCCACCAGCGTCTCGCCCATCAGCGCCAGATAGGCCGCGGCATCGCCCGGCCTGTCCTGCGGCAGAAGCGAACAACCCGTATCGATAAGCGTCAGCAACCCGGCGGAATATCCCGGGCCGCCACCCCGTTCCGCCAGAACCTCGCGCGCGGGAACGAAGGGATCGCAACTGTCGGCCTGCATCGCCTGAAGCCGTGTCAGCGCATCGGGCGGCAGGGTTCCGGTCGCCATTTCGTAAAGCATCACCGACAGGGCGAAAAGATCGCTCCACGGCCCCTCGCGCATCGCCGTCTGCGCATTGGTCATCTCCAGCGGAAACTGCTCGATGGCGGCATAGCGGCGGGTGAACATCGACACCGAGGCCTTCCGGGTTTTCAGCGACCGCGCCGCGCCGAAATCGATCAGGATCGGCTGGCCGTCCCGCCGGATCATCACGTTGCCCGGTTTCACATCGCGGTGGATCAGCTTGTTGTCATGCAGCGCCGCCAGCGCCGAGGCGATCGAGACGGTGAACTGCCGGATGATCTCCTCGGGAATATGGCCATAGCGTTTCAGCATCCGCGGCACCATGCGGTCCACCGGATCGCCTTCGATATATTCCATCAGGCAATAGGCGGTGCCGAACTTTTCAAAGGCCGCCCTCACCTTGACCAGCCCTTCCTGATCGGGAAGGTCGCGCAGGGTCATCGCCTCGGTGACGAAACTTTTCAGCCCCAGATCGAACTGCATCTCGCAATCGGGCCGGGACGAGACGGTGCCATCCGGTCCGCGCGCGGCGAAATCATAGGGGAAGTATTCCTTCAGCGCGTATTTGCGGCCGCGTTTGGTGTCATGGGCAACATAGGTCACGCCAAACCCGCCACTGCCAAGCGTTTCGCCCACCGTGACGCCCCCCAGAACCGTACCGCTTTGAAGGCCTCCCTGCATCGCGCGATCCCCTATCCGCCATCCGTGCCGGGCAGGGGCGGAATGACCGGGGCGGGCGCCTCGGGCGCGATGATGGCGCCGCCGCCTTTCGGGTCCGGGGCAGCACCGCCATCGGGCAGGATCTTGTCGCCTTCCGCCGGTCCCGCATCGGGATTTGCGGGCGCTTCGCTGTCCGGCGCGGGGATGACCGGCTTTTCGCCGTCCTTGGCCGCGCCATCGGCGGATTTCACATCGCCGCCGATCGGCTTCAGGGCCCCCGCCTCGCCCGCCGCGGGCCTCGCCGCAACCGGCGCGTCCTCCCCTCCGAAGCCGACAAGATAGATGACCATCCCAAGCAGCAGCACGATCATGGCACCCAGCGCGCCCAGAACCGGCAGGCTCATCCAGACCCCGCGCCCGTCGGCAAGGCTCATGCGCCATTTGCTGTCACCATAGATGCCGCTCTCGCCGGTGCGGTCGTGGCGATAGACGATCACCGTGGTGTTGTCCTGATGCGGCCGTTTCTGCGCCTCGACCTCCCTGATCAGCGCGGACGAGATCCGGCCGGGATCGGCCTGCCCTTCCTGACGAAGGATTTCCGTGATGCGCGCGGGCGAAAGCGTCTCGATCCCGTCGCTGGCCAGGATCACCAGATCGCCCCGCTCCAGCGCGACCGAGTTCAGATCGGTCAGCGACAGCGGCGCGCCGATCAGGGCCGAGCGCAGCGCATTGCGGCGCGGATGGGCGTCGGCCTCGGCCTGGGTCATCTTTCCGGCGGCGACAAGCTCCAGCAATTCGCCATAAAGCGAATGATCCGCATTCAGGCGCCGCAGGCTGCCCCGCCGGAAAAGGTAAAGCAGGCTGTCGCCCACGCTGATCCATTGCAGCCTGTCGCCACGTTTGAGCGCGCCGATCAGCGTGCATCCCATGCCACGCAGCTCCGGCTCCTGCGCGATGCGCCGCTCGATCTGGCGGTTGGAAACATCCAGCGCCTCGGCCAGCCGGTCGGCGGGAACGGATTGCCGGGAAACCGCGACGAAGTGGTTCTCGAACGACTGAAGCGCCAGATTGCTTGCAATCTCGCCGCCGACATGGCCGCCCATGCCATCGGCAAGCAACATCAGGATATCGGAATTCGGGTCCTGCTCGCTTTGCAGCACGAAGCGAAGCGCATCTTCCTGATTGTCACGTTCGCCGACGCTCTGTTTGCCGGAAACGTTCGGCATCACGCCCCGTCGCTTGCAAGATCGCCCCAGTCAAATCCGGCATCGCAGAAGGCCACGAAACGGACATGCGTCGCTTTGGACAATTCGATCAGCGCATGGCTTTCCAGCGGCATCAGATTGGCCACCATCTGCCCGTTGACCTTCGAGATGTTCTTGCCCGAGCCATGGGCGATATAGAACTTGCGGTCCGCATCGTCATAGATGATCCGCACATGATCCTTCGCCGAAATCAGCGTGTCCCCATAGGGCAGCGGCGCGCGTTCGCTGCCTTCCCGGCCAACCGTGTTCATTCCCGCGCCAAGGGTTACCGCCTGCCCGAGGCCCGGCCCCTTGACAACCACCAGCCAGCCGACCACCGGGTCGAGAACCTCGGAAAGGTCGGTTCCGGCCTTCAGCGTCTTGGCCTTGCCGCTGTGATAGATCTCCGTCTTCTCGGCCATCTGCATCAGCCGCGTCGTGTCGCCCTCGCGGCCATAATTGGTTGGTTCATCCGCGCCGCTGTTCAGGCTTTCCGTAAAGGCACCGTCGCCGCCGCCGGTGTTGCGGCTGGTCGCGTCATCGCCGTCCTCGAAAATCCACTTGGTCTTGTCGGTTCCCATCGCTGTCGCCTTCCTGCAAATACATTCCGTTGCTCAGTGCCACGGCCGCGCCCGTCAGGGCAGGGCCAGCTTTGTCTTCACCCGGCCGAAACTGATCGTATCGCCGTTCGAGACCGGAGTCGGACCAGAGATCTTGCGATCGTTCACATAGGTTCCGTTCAGGCTGTCCATATCGGTCACCGAATAGCCGCCGTCGCGGTTGCGGAACAGTTCGGCATGCACGCGGGATACGCTCTCATGCGTCAGAACCACCGCATTTGTCGGCGCCCTGCCGACGGCGATCCGATTGCCTGAAAGCGGCAGCTTTTCCCGCGAATCCGCGCGGATCAGATAGGCCGGCGGCGCGAATTGTTCGGTCTTGGCGGGGGCCGGGGCGCTTTCGGGCGCATCGAAGGCAATCCCGCCCTCGCTCTCCGCCGCGAATTCAACCTCGTCCTCCGTCGCCTTGCCGCGCCTTGACAGGACGGCGATCAGCCCGCCGATCAGCGCCAGAAGCAGGACGGCGCCACCCGCCGCGCCATAGACCCACATGGCCGGGTATCCCATGATCATGTCGCCCGACCCGGCCCCGGCATCGTCTGCGTCCGCAGCATCCGCACCGCCGGCGGCACCGGCAACGGGTGTGTACTGCACGCGGATTTCCTGATCATTGTATTGCCCGGGCGATCCGATCTTGGGTTCCTGGATCACCACGATCAGATCGGCCGGCTCAGGTGTGCCCGACGGCACGATCAACCCCGATTCCGCCGAAACCGATTGCAGATCGGCCAGAAAATCGTCCACCGCCGTCTCGGCTTCGGTCGGGCGGCTCAGCTGGGCCATCACCGACGATCCCATGCTGCCCGCGGTCAGGCTGCGCAGATAATCCATCCCCTTTGCATTTTCCGCCGCCCCGAAGGCGCGCCAGAATATCCCCAGGGACGAGACCGAGACATTCGCGTCGACGGCGGCCGAGTTCACTTCGGCCGCGGCGCCAATCCCCTCCTCGTCCCCGTCCGAGATGATGATGAGCTGCTTCAGCAGAACGTCGTCCCGCTGCTTGAGAAGCCGGATCGCATCCTTGGCAAAGGTCGCGATCCGGGTGTTTGACCCGCGCAGCGTCAGGGCGTCGACGGCTTTTAGAACCTCATCCCTGTCCTGCGTGAAATCGGCAAGCCGTTCGAGCGATTCGTTGAACCCGAAAATGGCCACCAGCTCGTCCTCCGGAAGGCCTTCCACAAAGCGCCGGATCAGCGCCTTTTCCTTCGAAAACTGCTGTATACGCGCCCTTTGCGGCGAAAGGTCGATCAGCACGACCGTGCCCGACATCGCGACATCCGGCGGAAAGCCCTTGTCGCCCGCGACGACGAAGTTGAATTCGAAATCCGCATCGGCGGGGGCGGTGGTCCGCATCTCATGACGTTTGTATTTCGGGGGAACCCGCAACAGGCAACTGCCCTCGGGCGCGGGTGCGGCGGGTTTGCAGTCAAGGATCGCAAGTCCCGTCGAAGGTGCCCGCGACGCGGCGGCCTTGTCCTGCGCCGATACCGGCAACGCGATTGCCGCCGCCATTGCCAGCGCGGCAGCCATCAGTCCGAATGACCGAAGTGATCCCATCATGTCCCCCTTGAACGTCTTCGGGCGCCGCGCGCCGTCGCGCGGCGCTTGCCGTCAGCTTGCCAATGCGCTGATCGCGCTTCTGATCCGTCCAAGTTCCGAACGCACGGTCGAGGCATCGGCCCCCGCATCCGCATCCGAACGCAGACTGACAAGCTGGGCCTGAAGGCTATTGATCTGCGAAAGCTTCGCAGGGTCGCTCGCCACCTTGGCCTTGACCGCACTGGCCTGCTGCTGAACGGCCGCGATCTCGGCGCGCAGCGAGGCGATCACCTTGGCGTTCGACGCCTGTTGCCCCTGAAGCGAGGCGATCTGGCTTCGCCGTTGGTTGTTGGCGGCGACGATCGATGCGGCCTCGGCCTCTTTTTTGGCGATCTGGCGCGAATATTCGCCCGAATTCAGGTTGTTGATATTGTCAAACAGCGTTGCCGTCGTCGGATCGGTCGATCCCGTGCACCCCGCAACGGCCAGCCCGGCGGCACCGCACAGCACGAATTTCCAATGCGCCATCATAATCACCCCTTCTGTATAAAACACGCGCCGGACCATGCCCGGCGCGCCCCGTCAAACCTTAACTTCCGACCAGCTTGACCGATTTGCGCAAGGCCGCCAGCCGGTTCTGCGTGCTTGTCGCCGCCGCCTTCGACGATGACAGCTTCTGCCCGCTCTGCCGTTCGAGCGAGACAAGCTCGGTCCGCGAATTCGCGACGTTGCTTTCGCTCTTCGCCAGCGCGTTGATCACTGTCTGGCGGTTGGAGTTGATCGCCTTGATCCGCGAATTATACGCAGATGAGGAAATCTGCTTGTTGGCGACCTGCCGCTGAAGCGAACGGATCTCGGAATTCTGGGCGTTCACGACCTTGCGAAGGTTCGATTCAACCCCGTTCAGCTTGGAATTGATCCCCTTCAGATTGGCGATGATCGCATCCTGCCTGACCAGTTCCTTCTTGACCGCGGCCGCCTTCTGGCCAACCTGATTGCCCGCGACGCCGCCAACGACACCGCCGACCATCGCGCCACGGGCGCAATCGTCACCGCCACCGCCCATCAAAAGCGCAAGGCCACACCCGGCCAACGCCCCCATGACAGCGCCTTCCACGGTGTTCTTGACCACGATATTCCGCGTGACCTGCGTCAGGCTCTGCGCTTCCTTTTCAAGCGCCTTTTCCGCGGCGGTCTTCTGCGCGGAACTGCCAAAGGCCGACTGTGTGACGCCCGCGCCGCCGCCGGTTGTTTCGGTGCAGGCCGACAAGGCCAGAACCAATGCCGCAAAACACGACAATACCAAAGTTCTCATATCCCCCCCCAAACGTTATTTTCTTTCAATACGAGTCCGAGCCTAGCAAGTTTTCGCTCATTCTCAACCGAGAATCTTGACGGGGAAGAAAAAGGGTTTTTCCAATTTCGAAACAACCTTCACCCGTCTGCCTCAATGCCGGGCCGGGCGCGGGTGTCGGGGGGCTTCGGCGTCAGAATGTCGGCGGCGTGCAGGCCGATACGATGACGCATTCATCCGGGCCGGGGTTTCTGAACCGGTGCGGGGTGCGGCTGTTGAAAAGGTATCCGTCTCCCGGCCCAAGTCGGCGGGTCTCCTCGCCCACCGTCACCTCGATCTGGCCCTGGATCACGATCCCGGCTTCTTCGGCATCGTGGCTGTAAAGTTCGGGGCCGGTATCGGCGCCCGGCGTGTAGGTTTCGTAAAGCATCTGGATGGCACTCGCCCCCGGACGGCCCAGTTGCCGGAACATCACGCCCGCACCGGCTTCGCCTGATTTCGCCTCGGGGGTAATCTCGCGCAGTTCGGAATGCCGGTAATGCCATTTCGCCGCCAGATCGCCCCCGTCGGCGAAAAACTCGCCCAAGGACACATCCATCCCGCCAAGGATCTTCTTCAGGGTGGCCACCGACGGGCTGCTGCGGTTCTGCTCGATCAGCGAGATCATCGAGCTTGTGACCCCCGCAACCCCGGCAAGCTGCCGCTGTGACAGTCCGCGCCGCTCGCGTGCCTCGCGCAGCCTCGTCCCGGTGTCGAAATCCATCATCGCCTCGTCGCCTTGTCCAAGGCCCCCCGCATAGCGATAAATTTATTGCGCATCAATTCGCAATATTGATCACCGGCGGGCAAGTCGGTAGAAGGACGCAACGTTTGCTCAGGAGTATGAGATGAAGAACGCCGAGATCGAAACCCGCCGTCAGGCCGCCATGTCGCGCGGCGTGGGCGTGATGACCCAGATCTATGTGGACCGCGCCGAGAATGCCGAGCTTTGGGACAAGGAAGGCAACCGCTATATCGACTTTGCCGCCGGGATCGCGGTCGTCAATACCGGCCACCGCCACCCGAAGGTGATCGCGGCCGTCAAGGACCAGCTCGATCAGTTCACCCATACCTGCCACCAGGTCGTGCCCTACGAAAACTATGTCCGGCTGGCCGAACGGCTGACCGCCATCGCGCCGATCAAGGGCGACAAGAAGGCGATCTTCGTGACCACCGGGGCCGAGGCTGTCGAAAACGCCGTCAAGATCGCCCGCGCAGCCACGGGGCGTCAGGCCGTCGTCGCCTTTTCCGGCGCCTTCCACGGCCGCACCTTCATGGGCATGGCGCTGACCGGCAAGGTCGTGCCCTACAAGGTCGGTTTCGGCGCGATGCCGAACGATGTCTTCCACGTGCCCTTCCCGGTCCCGCTGCACGGCGTTTCGGTCCAGCAGTCGCTTGACACGCTGAACTATCTTTTCAAGGCCGATGTCGATCCCAAACGTGTCGCCGCGATCATTCTTGAACCCGTGCAGGGCGAAGGCGGCTTCTACGAGGCGCCGCGCGAATTCTTCAAGGCGCTGCGCGCCATCTGCGACGAACACGGCATCCTTCTGATCGCCGACGAGGTGCAGACCGGCTTTGCCCGCACCGGCAAGATGTTCGCGATGGAACATTACGACGTGCAGCCCGACCTGATGACCATGGCCAAGGCGCTGGCCGGGGGCTTCCCCCTCGCCGCCGTCGTCGGCCGGGCCGAGGTGATGGACGCGCCCGCGCCGGGCGGCCTTGGCGGCACCTATGGCGGCTCGCCCATGGGGATCGCGGCGGCCCATGCCGTTCTCGACGTGATCGAGGAGGAAAAGCTCTGCGACCGCGCCAACCAGCTTGGCTCGCGGCTCAAGCAGCATCTGGAAAGCCTGCGCGACGAATTCCCCGAAATCGCCGATATCCGTGGCCCGGGCTTCATGAACGCGGTCGAGTTCAACGACGCCGGCACCGGCAAGCCTTCGCCCGACTTCGCCAACAGGGTCCGGGCCGAGGCGCTGAAGCGCGGGCTGATCCTGCTGACCTGCGGCGTGCATGGCAACGTGATCCGCTTCCTTTCGCCGATCACGGTGCAGGATGACGTCTTTGCCGAAGCGCTCGGCAAGCTTGACGACGCGATGCGTGCCGCCCGCGCGGCCTGATCGCGGAAACCGAAAAACAGGAAGGCCCGGGGCGCAGGACCCGGGCCTTTTCATTTCCGGAACCGGGCGCCCGCGTCAGTTCAGCGGCGTCACCACGGCGTCCGGAATCTCGACCCCGGCCAGAAACGGATAGGCCAGCGCGGCCAGCTGCCGCCGTTCGGCCCCGTCGACACGCAGGAAGTACCACGCCCCCCCCTCGGACACCGCAAGAAGCGGCTGATTGTTGCGGGCCTTGCCGGTGGCGGTTTCAGAGACAAAGCTTGTAGAGACCAGCCCCCAGACAACCGGCACACCATCCGCCAGAACCGTGTCGGTCACCTCCAGCGGCCCGGGCTTGGCGGCCACCTCGCCGACCTTGATCCCCTTCATCAGTTCGGCCGTCTGCGCCACCAGCGTCTCGGTCAGCTTCTTGGCCTCGATGCCGGTCGCCCCGGCAAAGACGTTCAGGATGCGCGGGGGGAAGGCCGCCACGATCTTTTCGGCGTCATTGCGCCCGATCGCGGCCAGATAGGAATTCAGCGCCTTGTCCATCGCCTCGGCCTCGGCCCCCGCAAGCGGCCGCGCGAAGGCGGCGCCTGCGGGTGAAAAGATCAGCGCGGTCGCAAGGAAAAGGGCGGCGATACGGGTCATCAACATGGCGCGGCGGTCCTTGGCAAATGTCCCCTCCGGTCTCGCACGACCGCGCGCCGCGCTCAAGTCACGATTGGGCGCATCCTTCGCGTTGTCGCCAGCGGCCAAGCCCGCTATGGTCGCGCCCTCGACAGCCAAAAGGAACCCGCCATGACCTTCACCCTCGCCACCTGGAACATCAATTCGGTCCGGCTGCGCGAAGGTCTGGTGCAAAAGCTCTTGGCCGAGGAAGCCCCCGACATCCTCTGTCTGCAGGAATGCAAGTCCCCGGTCGAGAAGATCCCGACCGAAGGATTCGCCGCCCTTGGCTACCGCCACATGGTCGCGCGCGGGCAGAAGGGGTACAATGGCGTGGCGATCCTGTCGAAACTGCCGCTGAGGGAAGTCTCGGCCCATGATTTCGCCGGTCTCGGCCATGCCCGCCACATCGCGGCCGAACTGGAAAACGGCGTTACCATCCACAATTTCTACGTCCCCGCCGGCGGCGACATCCCCGACCGGGACGAGAACGAGAAATTCGGCCAGAAGCTCGACTATCTGACCGAGATGCGCGACTGGGCGCGGCGCGAAACGCCCCGCCGCGCGATTCTTGTGGGCGATCTCAACATCGCCCCGCGTGAGGATGACGTCTGGTCGCACAAGCAGCTTCTCAGGATCGTCAGCCATACGCCGGTCGAGGTCGAGCATCTCGGCGCGGCGATGGAGGCAGGCGGCTGGGTCGACATCACCCGTCAGGACATCCCCGAGGGGCTGCTCTACAGCTGGTGGTCCTACCGCGCCGCCGACTGGGACGCGGCGGACAAGGGGCGCCGTCTCGATCATGTCTGGGCGACGGGCGACATCTCGAACGCAGGCCACGGCAGCCGCATCCTGCGCGCCGCGCGCGGCTGGGAACAGCCGTCCGATCACGCCCCGGTCTTTGCCAGTTTCGATCTTTGACGCCCGCGCGCCCGGCGCGCCGGCAACCTTACGCCGCCAGGGGCGAATTGTGGCGCTGGCGGATCTGGCCCAGCGCCCGCGCCTCATATTCCAGAAGCTCGCGCCTGACCGCACGGTCATGCACCGGCAACTGCCCGTCTGAAACCAACGCACCCGGCGCCGTCGACCGCGCGAGTTCGCGGTTGCGGGCGATACGCCCCATGTAAAGGCTTTCGGTCCAGATACCTTCGGCCCGGATCAGCGCGTGCTGCTCCAGAAGAATGCCATGGCTCGACACGATCTCGGCCGCCGGTTCCCGGACGGCCGACACGCCATGGACCAGATGGCGCGCCTCGGCGATCACCTCTTCCTCGCCGAAATGATATTCGATATCCGCCCCCGAAAGGACGATGCGCTGGGACGGCTGGACAATCAGGTCCCGGCTCAGCCCGAAATAGGGCGCACAAAGCCGCACCGGCCGGTAGGTGCCCAGCGACGGCACGCTGACCTTGCCCTGCCACAGAACCCGGCCCGGCGCGCCATCGGCGGTGATCACGCGGTCCCCGGGGCGCAGATCGCGGATCGGGCGGTTCCCCGTCGTGGTTTCGATCAGCGTATCCGGCGCCAGGCCCGGCATGGGCCCGATCGTCTGCCAGTGATCGGCCAACCCGATCCAGCCCAGAAGCGGGTGACGTTCGCAATCGTTCGCCGAGGCGATCAGCGCCGCGATTTCGGCGCGCTCCATCGGCAGGGCGATGCCGGTTTCCTGCTGCCGCAACGTGCCCCGGGTCAGGTTTTCCGCCGTCAGCAGGCTGCGCCCCCGGGCGCAGTCCCAGTGGTAAGACAGCCGAAGCCGGCCCGAGATCGGCTCGCGCCCCAGCCCGACCGAAAGATGGCTGACCTCGGGGCCATGGCGCCGCAGCAGGTGCAACCGCCCGTCGCTATAGGGTTCGATCACGAACACCCGCCGCGGCTCCAGCCGCCGCTGCAACCGCAAAAGAGGTGTCCGCGCCTTGGCAAAGGCGCCAAGGTCGATATCCATGACCAGCGTGCCGCGCCCAAGCTTTTCCGGCAAGGGCGCACCGCCGACCTTCTTGGCGGCCCCGTCTTCGGTTCTCAGCGCCAGCCAGCTCATGCGGCATTCCCTTCTGCCAACAGCACACGCGCTTCATGCGTCTTCAACATCGGCCGCGCGGCCGGTCCGTATCCCGCGCCGGTCCGGGGATCGAGATCGGGGAACAGCGACTGGATTTCGGCCAGCATGTCGGCCTCGCAACTTCCCAGGACCTGCGGCCCGGGCAGAAAACTCTCGGTGGCAAGGCCCTGCGAATAGACAACCTGATGGCGGTCGAACAACAGATGCACATAGTCGACCATGCCGCCCTCCACGATGGCCACATCCCCGCCATCGACCAGATCCTTGGCGGCGATCAGCACCTCGGTATCGCCGAAAAGCAGCTCGGCATACGAATTGCGCAGCATCACGCGATGCTGGGGCGAAACCAGCAGCGTGCCGTGGCGCCCGAACGTGCCGGCCTTTATCCTGATCGGCGCATGGTTGCCTTCGGCCGCGACCCGGCGCATCCCGATCCAGCGCAACGGCTGGGCGCCGTCGTCATGGGTCAGCACCAGATCGCCGGGCTTCAGCGTTTCAACCCGAACCTCGCCGCCCGGCGTCCGGATCCGGGTTCCCGCGACGAAACAGGGAATGGTCGCGACCGTGACCATCCCCGTCGCCGTCTGCCCCGTCGAACTCGAAACGCCATAGGTGAAGTGAAAGACATCGGTGTCATTGTCGGTGTGAACCGTCAGCGTACCGTCCGCGTTCAGCGTGACGCTGTCGCCCGACGGCAGCACGACCGTCTGGCCCGCGACCACGGCGATGCCGTTGATATGCGTGATCGTCAGCGTGCCGCCGGTAAAGTTCTGATCATTGGCCAGAACGTCGAGCGTCTTGGTCTGGTTGATATAGGCGACCTCGGTATCGGGAACCGCGATCAGCCTGGTCTGGCCCGACTTGCCCGCGATGAGCAGGTTGGAATCATAGGAACTGTCGGCGACATCCGCGACACCGATACGGATCGAATTCACCTGACCGGCAATCACGGGGATGTTCAGCGATAGGGTCAGCGTAAAGCCGTCCATTTCGGTGTTGTAGGTATCGGCGGTGTTGCTGACGAAAAGGTTGGAGCCGCTCGAGGCCGGGCTGATATTGCCGACGCTCGTATTTCCGGAACCGACCGACAGGGGAACATAGCTGCCGTTGACCCAGATCCCGATCATGTCGTTGAACTGGGTATTCACGTATTCGGGATATTCTTCCGACGAAAAGACGAATTGCATCGTCATCACGTTGCCGGTGGGAATGAAATCGACGTTCAGGATCGCCGCGTCATAGGTGCGGCTGCCGGCAAGCGCGTTGAAAAGCGGATCGTTGTTCACGCCGCCCGTGTTTGTCGAGGTGCCGGTCGACCTGTTCGGATCCCCCGAAGACTGGGTGAAATCCCGCACCCGTCCGGTCGACAGGATCACGCCGGTATCGGCCGGAACGACACCCGGCGACAACGCATTGCCGTTGGAATAGATCGCGGACGAGTTGCTGTCGCCCAGGTAAGAGGCGCCAACAACGGTCACGCCGCTGCCAAAAATCGCATTGGCCATCTGCATGGCCGACGCGTTGGTGTTGTACCCGAGCTCGGCTCCGGTCGCCATTTCTGCCCCCAACCCGCTTGGAGACAGCGCAAACGTATGATGAAGGGATCTGCTCAGCCCGAACTCTTTACCCACTGCTCGATCGGGCGTCGATATGCGCCCGTATTTTCGTTTGCCCTGCCTCGGGTCATTCTGTTTATGTCCCGACTATGTAGCACACGGCGAACGTTGTTAACCTTTTTCAACCGCCGATTTCGCACTGCGGCGGTCGTGGTGGCCGAGTTGCAACACCAGGGGCCGGGATCCGCCCCATTGATCCGGGGGGCAGCGCGGGCTAACTCTGGCCCGGCCACGCGTCTAGGAGATGTGACATGCCCGCGCCCGCAAAGCCCGTCGACCCTGTTCGGCTCACGGCCGAACTCATCCGCTGCCCGTCCGTGACCCCGGACGAGGCCGGCGCGCTTGTTCTTTTGCAGGACATGCTCGGCGGGGCCGGCTTCGAATGCCACCGCGTCGACCGCAACGGAACGCCGAACCTCTTCGCCCGCTGGGGCCGGCGGGGCGCCAACCGCACCTTTGGATTCAACGGCCATACCGATGTCGTGCCCGTCGGCGACGCGGCCGCCTGGACCCGCGATCCCTTCGGCGGCGAAATCGCCGATGGCTGGCTTTGGGGGCGCGGGGCCACGGACATGAAATCCGGGGTTGCGGCCTTTGTCGCCGCCGCAATCGACTTCGTGGGCTCCACGCCGCCCGACGGCGCGATCGTGCTGACCATCACCGGCGACGAGGAAGGCCCCGGCACCGATGGCACGGTCGCCCTTCTCGACTGGATGCAGGCCCATGGGGAAGCGATGTCGACCTGCCTTGTCGGCGAACCGACCAGCCCCGAGGCCCTTGGCGACATGATGAAGATCGGCCGCCGCGGTTCGATGACCTGCCTGATCACGGCGCAGGGCGTGCAGGGCCATTCGGCCTATCCGCACCGGGCGAAAAACCCGCTCCACGCGCTCGTTCGCCTTCTCGACCGCCTCGCCTCGCACCCGCTCGATCAGGGCACCGCGCATTTCGATGCCTCGACGCTGGCGATCACCACCATCGATACCGGCAACAGCGCCACGAACGTGATCCCTGCCCGCGCCCGCGCCGGCGTGAACATCCGCTTCAACGACGCCCATAGCGGCACCAGCCTTTCGGACTGGCTCCGCGCCGAGGCCGCAAGCGTCGGGGCCGAGACGGGTGTGGCCTTCACGCTCGACATGTCGGTCGCGGGGGAAAGCTTCCTGACCCCGCCCGGCGAATTCACCGACCTCGTCGCCCGTGCCGTCGCGGCCGAAACCGGCCGCACCCCCGTTCTGTCGACATCGGGCGGAACCTCGGACGCCCGTTTCGTCAAGGATCACTGCCCGGTCGTTGAATTCGGCCTTGTCGGCAAGACCATGCATCAGGTCGATGAACGCGTCGAAGTGGCGCAGATCGGCCAGCTCAAATCCGTCTACACCCGGATCCTGACCGACTATTTCGCCTGACCCGGCGCGCCCGCCGCGCCGTTGCGCCGCCTCCGGCGGGGGTATTTGGACAATGAAGAAGACCCTTTGCCCCACTTCCCGGCGAAAAATTCGCGGTGCAGGCCCCGCGGCCCCGCGCGCCGCCTCGATTTTGGCATGACGGGGGCGGCAGGTCATGCTAGCTCACGCGCATGACGCGCATTCCCTCAAAGACCGAGATCCTCGACTGGATCGCCGAAAACCCCGGCCTTTCGGCCAAGCGCGATATCGCGAAGGCCTTTGGCATCAAGGGCGCGGACCGGATCGAACTGAAACGCCTGCTGAAAGAGCTTGAGGCCGAAGGCACGCTGGAGCGGCGGCGCAAATCCTATCTCGACCCCGAGAAACTGCCCCCCGTCACGATCCTGACGATCCTGCCCCCCGACCGGAATGGCGATCTGTTCGCCCGGCCGATGGAATGGCAGGGCGAGGCCCCCGAACCGCGCGTGTTCTTCAATCCGCGCAAGGCCGATGCCCCCCTTGCCGAAGGCGACCGCATTCTTGCCCGCGTCAACGAGGTGCGCGGCGAGGATTACCAATATGAGGCGCGGCTGATCCGCAAGATCGGGACCAACCCCCAGAAGGTTCTCGGCATCTTCCGCAAGGCGACCGAGGGCGGGCGGATCGTTCCCATCGACAAGGGCTCGGACAAGGAATGGCTCGTCGGGGCGGATGCGACGCAGGGCGCGCGCGACGGCGAGCTTGTCGAGGCCGAGCAGGCGGGGCCGAAAGGCCGGATGGGCCTGCCCCGCGCCCGGATCGTCGAAAGGCTCGGCGATCCGGCGGCGCCGCGCGCGGTATCGCTGATCGCGATCCATCAGCACGGGATTCCCGATGATTTCCCCGATGCGGTGATCGCCGAGGCCGATGCGATGACGCCCGCTTCGCCCGCGGGCCGCGAGGACCTGCGCCATCTGCCCTTCGTGACCATCGATCCGGCCGATGCGCGCGATCATGACGATGCCTGCCTTGCCCATGCCGATGACGATCCGAAGAATGGCGGCGGCCATATCGTCTGGGTCGCGATCGCCGATGTCGCGCATTACGTGACCCCCGGATCGGCGCTGGACCGCGAGGCGCGCCATCGCGGCAATTCCACCTATTTCCCCGATCGCGTCGTGCCGATGCTGCCGGACCGGCTTTCGGGCGATCTCTGCTCGCTGCACGAAGGTGTCGCCCGCGCGGTGCTGGCGGTCCGGATGAAGCTTGACGCCAAGGGCCGCAAGCTTTCGCACCGTTTCACCCGCGCGATGATCCGGTCGGTGGCCAGCCTCGATTACACCGAGGTGCAGGAGGCCCGGGACGGCCGTGCCAATGAACGTTGCACGGACCTTCTGCCCGGGGTGATCGCGCCCCTTTACGCGGCCTATGAGGCCACGAAGACCGCCCGCGCCCTGCGCCAGCCGCTCGACCTCGACCTGCCGGAACGAAAGATCGAGCTGAACGAAAAGGGCGATGTCGTTTCCGTCGCCATCAAGGAACGGCTGGATGCCCATCGCCTGATCGAGGAATTCATGATCCTCGCCAATGTGGCCGCCGCCGAGGAGCTTCTGCGCCTGCGCCGCCCGCTTCTTTTCCGTGTGCACGAAGAGCCGAGCCCCGAAAAGCTCGACGCGCTGCGCGAGGTGGCGCAGGCATCGGGCTTCACGCTCGCCAAGGGGCAGGTCCTGAGAACCGAGCATCTGAACCGGCTTTTAGCGCAGGCCGAGGGTTCCGATTTCGACGAGCTTTTGAACATCACCACGCTGCGGTCGATGACGCAGGCCTATTACGCGCCGGAAAACTTCGGCCATTTCGGGCTCGCACTGAAGAATTACGCGCATTTCACCTCGCCGATCCGGCGCTATGCCGATCTGATCGTGCACCGGGCCCTGATCCTTGGGCATGGCTGGGGCGATGACGGGCTTTCACCGCAGGATACCGGGATGCTTGCCGAGACGGCCAGGCACATCTCGGAAACCGAACGCCGCTCGATGGCGGCCGAGCGTGACACGACCGACCGTTACCTTGCGGCCTATCTGTCCGAACGTGTCGGCAACGAGTTTACCGGGCGCGTCAGCGGCGTCGCCCGCTTTGGCCTTTTCGTGAAACTCGACGAAACCGGGGCCGATGGCATCATCCCGATCCGTACGCTCGGACGCGAATTCTTTCATTTCGACGCAAAGGCGCAGTCGCTGATGGGGGCCGATACCGGAACCGAGATCAGCGTGGGCCAGCGCGTCCTGGTCCGCCTTGCCGAAGCGGTGCCCGTCACCGGCGGGCTGATGCTCGACCTTCTGGAGATCGAAGGGCGGCCCCTGCCCGGCGGCGGCCCGGCAGGCGGCGGGGCACGGCGCGGCAAGACATTCGGCCGCCGCCCGGGCGCCACGCGGGCCAAGGCCGCCAAGGTCCGGCGCAAGGTCGAAAGACGGCGCAAGACGTGAAGGCGGGCCGGGGCAAATCGCCGCCTACACGCGGCACGGCGCTTTTCCTGTGCGCCCCGCCGCGCTACACTCGGGCCAACGAAAACAGGCAGGCAGGTGCAGGATGCGGGCGGTTCCCGGTTTACTTCTGGCGCTGGCGGTGGCGCCACTGTCCGCGGCGGCCTCCGGCCTGCATTCCCCCGCAACGGCAACTGGCGGCATTGCGATGAGCGACCCCGAAAAGCTGGTTCCGGCCTCCGCCAATCCCGGCCTCGACCGCTGGATCGCCGGGTTTCGCCGCAAGGCACTTGCAAGCGGCATTTCCGCCGCTGTCTTCGACCGCGCCTTCCGGGGCGTGGAATACTCAGGCCATGTCATCGAGCGTGACCGCAATCAGGGCGAATTCACCAAGGCGATCTGGGACTATCTCGACAGCGCGGTCTCCGACAGCCGGGTGGCCAATGGCAAGGCAGCCCTGAAAAGGCACAGGCGCGTTCTGGACCGGATCGAGGCGACATACGGCGTGGACAAAGAGGTGGTCACCGCGATCTGGGGTCTGGAAAGCGCCTATGGCGCGGTCAGGGGCGACGTGCCGGTGATCGAGGCGCTGGCCACCCTCGCCTATGACGGGCGCCGGGGGGCATTCTTCGAAAGCCAGCTCCTGGCGGCGCTGAAGATCCTGCAGGCGGGGGATACCGATCCTCGCCACATGACCGGAAGCTGGGCGGGTGCCATGGGCCATACCCAGTTCATCCCGACATCCTATCTCGCCTATGCCGTCGATTTCACCGGCGACGGCAAGCGCGACATCTGGTCGGACGACCCCGCCGATGCGCTGGCCTCGACGGCCGCCTATCTGGCGCGCTTCGGCTGGCGGCGCGGTGAACCCTGGGGCGTAGAGGTGACGCTGCCGCGCGGCTTTGACTATGCGCTCGCGGGCGAGAAGGTGAAGAAATCGGCCGCCGGCTGGGCCGCACTCGGCATCCGCGACACATCGGGCCGCCCCGTTGCCGATCACGGGCCCGCCTCGATCCTTCTGCCCGCGGGGGCGCAGGGCGTGGCCTTCATGATCTTCCGCAATTTTCACGTGATCGAACGCTACAACACCGCGGACGCCTATGTGATCGCGGTCGGCCACCTGGCCGACAGGATCGGCGGCGCGCCGGCCTTCCGCGCGGACTGGCCCCGTGGCGACCGGGCACTCCTGCTCAGCGAAAGACGCGAGCTTCAGGAACGGCTGACCCGTGCGGGCTTCAGCACCCAGGGGATCGACGGCAGGATCGGCCCGAATACCATCGCCGCCGTGCGCGCCTATCAACGCGCATCGGGCCTCGTCCCCGACGGCTATCCAAGCCTCGCCATTCTCGACCGGCTAAGATAGCGGACACATGCCCTTTCATCGTGGCCGAAATACCTCGGGGGTCCGGGGGCCGGCCCCCGGCCCGCGCCTGAGAACGGCTTTTCAGGGAAAGATCGCGCCCGCGGCGGGCATATTCCGGCCAACAGGGCGGGCCGGGGTAAGATGGGGCCGGAGGATCGCCAGCGGATGGCGGCGCAGCGTCAGCCGCAGCGCCGCGTAATCCTCCACCACATGCTCGCCCTCGCCCATCGGGGCAAAGGCGATTCCGGGTTCGGCGATGCCCTCGCCGTCAAGATCGGTGGCGAAAAGCGGCAGCGGCGCGGGCGCGCCGATCGCCCGGGCGGCCCAGAGCGCGTCCCGGCGGGACAGGCCGAGGGCGGCGAAGGCATCCGCTTCCGCCAGCCTCGTCAAGACCCCCGCCGCCACGCCCGCGCGGCGCCAGACATCCTCGACCGCGCGGTAACCATTGCCGCGCGCGGCCACGATCCAGTCCGTATCCGCCTCGGCCAGACCCCGGATCTGGCGAAAGCCGAGGCGCAGCGCCAGAACGCCGCCGGGCCGCTCCTCCATCCGGTTGTCCCAAAGGCTTGCGTTGATGCAGACCGGCAGAACCTCGACCCCGTGTTCGCGCGCGTCCCGCACGATCTGGGCGGGGGCATAGAACCCCATCGGCTGGGAATTGAGCAATGCGCAGGCGAAGATGCCGGGATGGTGACGCTTCAGCCAGGCCGAGGCATAGACAAGAAGCGCAAAGCTCGCCGCATGGCTTTCGGGAAAACCGTAGCTGCCGAAACCCTCGATCTGCGAAAAGCAGCGCGCCGAAAATTCCGCGTCATAGCCATTGGCCGCCATGCCCGTCATGAAGCGGTCGCGGAATTCCGACACATTGCCATGTTTCTTGAAGGTGGCAAGCGAACGGCGCAGCCGGTCGGCCTCGTCAGGTGAAAAGCCCGCGCCGATGATCGCGATCTGCATCGCCTGTTCCTGAAAGAGCGGCACGCCCAGCGTCTTGCCCAGAACCGCGCCCAGCGCATCCGAAGGAAAGGTGACACTTTCCAGCCCGTTCCGGCGCCGGATGAAGGGATGCACCATGTCGCCCTGGATCGGCCCGGGCCGGATGATCGCCACCTGAATGACAAGGTCATAGAAGCTGCGCGGACGCATCCTTGGCAGAAAGCTCATCTGCGCCCGGCTTTCCACCTGAAAGACCCCGACGGAATCCGCCGCGCAAAGCATGTCATAGACGCCCCGATCCTCGGCCGGCAGCGTGGCCAGCGTGTAATCGGTGCGGTGATGATCGGCGATCAGGTCAAAGGCCTTGCGGATGCAGGAGAGCATGCCAAGCGCCAGCACATCGACCTTGAGAATGCCCAGCGTGTCGATGTCGTCCTTGTCCCAGGGGATGACGGTGCGGTCCTCCATCGTGGCGTTCTCCACCGGCACCAGCTCGTCAAGCCGCCCCTCGGTGATCACGAAGCCGCCGACATGCTGGGAAAGGTGACGCGGAAACCCCTGGATCTCGGCGATCAGTTCCAGCGTGCGGGCCAGCCGCGCATCGGCGGGGTCAAGCCCGATCTCGCGCAGCCTTTCGGGCGCGACATTGCCCCCGCCCCAGCCCCAGATCTGGCTCGACATCGCTGAAAGCGTATCTTCCGAAAGCCCCATGGCGCGGCCCACCTCGCGCACCGCGCGCTTGCCGCGGTAATGGATCACCGTGGCGCACAGCCCGGCCCGGTGGCGGCCGTATTTTTCGTAGATATGCTGGATCACCTCCTCGCGCCG
>JAGRDO010000089.1:1516-4276 GCA_020447005.1 Paracoccaceae bacterium | reverse complement strand
CGACATCGATATCGGGCGGCTCGTCGCGCGCCTCCGAGACGAAGCGTTCAAAGACCATGGTGCCGATCTCGGGGCTGACCGAGGTGACGCCAAGCGCATAGCAGACCACCGAATTGGCCGCCGATCCGCGCCCCTGACACAGGATGCCGCGCCCGCGGGCAAAGGCCACGACATCGCGCACGGTCAGGAAATAGGGCTCATATTTCAGCTTGGCGATCAGGGCGAGTTCATGTTCGGCCATGGCGCGCACGCGCTCTGGCACGCCTTCGGGATAGCGCCAGCGCAGCCCCGCCCATGTCAGCCGCGCCAGCCGCGCGGCGGGGTCCTCGCCCGCCGTCACCTCGGCGGGGTATTCATAGCGCAGCTCATCAAGCGAAAACGCCAGCCGCGCGGCGATTTCGCCCGTGCGGTGCACCGCCGCCTCATGCCCGGCGAAAAGCCGCTCCATCTCGGCTTCGCCGCGCAGCCGCCTTTCGGCATTGGCCAGCGCGGCGAAGCCCAGCGCATCGACGCGGATGCCAAGGCGGATCGCGGTCAGCACATCGGCCAGCCGGCGGCGGGCGGCATGATGCATCAGCGGGCGCGCCGAGGCCACCGTGGGCAGGTCAAGCTTCATGGCAAGGGCTGCCAGCCGGTCAAAGCGGGCGCGGTCGCCGCCATCATAGGCCGGGGCCATCACAAGGGCGGCGTCTTCCCGGCCAAGGCGGCGCGCCAGCCGCCGCGCCTGACTTTCCCATGCGCCCGCGCCGCCCGCCCCCGTGGCACCCGGCCGCGCCGTTTCCTCTGGCGGATGGATCAAAAGGATCATGCCCTCGCCGCCCCAGTCCAGCAGGTCGTCAAGGCGCAGCGCGCAATCGCCCTTGGGCGCGCGCAACCGCCCTGTCGAGATCAGCCGGCAAAGCCGCCCCCAGCCCGCCCTGTCGCGCGGCAGGGCGGTGACGGTAAAGCCATCCTCCAGCCGGATCAGCGCCGCCGGAATCAGCCTTGGGCTCTGCCCTTCCTTGCGGGCGATCTCGCGCGCGGCGGCATGGGCGCGCACGATCCCCGCCACCGAATTGAGATCGGCGATGGCCAGCGCGGACTGCCCGAACTCGGCCACGCGCGCGATCAGTTCCTCGGGGTGCGAGGCCCCGGTCAGGAAGGTGAAATTCGAGGTGGCGGAAAGCTCGACGAACATGGGCAACCCGGTGACAGCGCCCAAGTATATTCACGTTTTGTTCTTATTGCGAGTCCTGTCTCCTCCCCTCACCCCAGAAGCTTCAGCCGCCGGAACAGCCAGATCAGACAGGCGCAGATGACCAGAAGCAGCGCGCAGACCGCCCAGAAGGCCCAAGGCACCTCCTGCCCCGGAATACCGCCGACATTGATCCCCAAAAGCCCCGTCACCAGACCGAGCGGCAGGAAGATCGCCGCCACCACCGACAGAACCAGCATCTGCCGGTTCATCGCCTCGGCCCGGATATCGACGATCTGGTCGCGCACCACCTGCGCGCGGTCGCGGATCGCCTCCAGCTCCTCGGTCAGCCGTGTCACCCGTTCCGTCGCCTCGCGCAGGCGCGACCGGTCGCGCTGGGACAACCAGGCGAAGTCCTCGATCTCCAGCGTCGACAGGGCATCGCGCTGGGGAAACATGAACCGCCGCAGCACCGACGACACCCGCCTGACATCCGCAAGCTCGCGGCGCAGATCCGCCCCGGCCTCGTCGCTCACCCGGTCTTCCATCTCGTCCAGCCGCTCGTTCAGCGTGGCCACGACCGGCTCGGCCCGGTCGGCCAGCCGCAGCGCCAGCCGCGCGACCAGCTCACCCGGCCCCGCAGGCCCGTGCCCCGCGCGCAGCCCCGCCATCACGTCATCCAGCGCCTTGAGCGGCCGCCGCTGCGCCGAAATCACCCGCCCCTCGCTGACGCATAACCGCAGCGACACCATGTCCTCGGGCTCCTCGCCGGGGTTGAGGTTCACGCCGCGCAGGTTGATCAGCGCCATCTCGTCCAGCACCGTGCAGCGCGGCCGGGTTTCGGCCGCCACCAGCGCCTCGCGCGCGATCGGATCAAGCGTGGCCCCGTCCAGCCAGGCAAGCCCCGCCGCACTGGTGAAATTCAGATTGACCCAGACAAAGCCCCTGCCCTCCGCCCCAGCCGCGCCCTTTTCGCCGGCCGCAGCCGCGCCATCCCCCGGCCCTTCCGCCGAATGCCCCTGCCCGTCCAGCGTGAAAATCGTCAGATCGTCCATCGCGCACCCCGGATTCTGCCCTTGGCCCAGATTGCGCGCGCCACCCGCCATTGTCACGCGCCAAGCGCCGCCGCTCCCCTTCCCCTTCGCGCCCGCATTCGCTAAGTGGGGCGCGACAGATGACGGGACGATGACCATGCCGATGGAAAAGACCTTTGACGCGGCCGGGGCCGAACAGCGCCTCTACGCCAACTGGGAACAGGCCGGTGCCTTCAAGGCCGGCGCCAACGCCAGACCCGGCGCGGAAACCTTCTGCGTCATGATCCCGCCGCCCAATGTCACCGGCTCCCTGCACATGGGCCATGCCTTCAACAACACCTTGCAGGACATATTGGTCCGCTGGCACCGGATGCGGGGGCACGACACGCTCTGGCAACCCGGTCAGGACCATGCCGGCATCGCGACCCAGATGGTGGTCGAGCGTGAACTGGCCAAGACAAACCGCCGCCGCACCGAATTCAGCCGCGATGAGTTCACCGCCCTTGTGTGGGAGCAGAAGCAGAAATCCGGCAACACGATCATCGACCAGCT
>JAGRDO010000089.1:0-1362 GCA_020447005.1 Paracoccaceae bacterium | reverse complement strand
GCCTTGTGAACTGGGACCCGCATTTTGAAACCGCGATTTCGGACCTCGAGGTCGAGCAGATCGAGGTCGCGGGCCGGATGTGGCACTTCAAATACCCCCTCGCGGGCGGCGAGACCTATGAATATGTGGAACGCGATGAGGATGGCAACGTCACCTTCCGCGAAACGCGCAACTACATCTCCATCGCCACCACCCGGCCCGAAACGATGCTGGGCGACGGTGCTGTCGCGGTCCATCCGTCGGACACCCGCTATGCGCCCATCGTCGGCAAGCTTTGCGAAATCCCCGTGGGCCCCAAGGAACACCGCCGCCTGATCCCGATCATCACCGACGAATACCCCGACCCCACCTTCGGCTCGGGCGCGGTGAAGATCACCGGCGCGCATGACTTCAACGATTATGCCGTCGCCAAGCGCGCGGGCATCCCCTGTTACCGGCTGATGGACACCCGGGCCGCGATGCGCGCCGACGGCGCGCCTTACGCCGAGGCCGCCGCAATCGCCATGGAAGTCGCCAAGGGCGAGCGCACGCTGACCGAGGCCGAGACCGACACGATCAACCTCGTCCCCGACAACCTGCGCGGGCTGGACCGGTATGAGGCGCGAAAGCGCGTGATCGACCAGATCACGGCCGAGGGGCTGGCCGTCACGGTGCTGCACAAGTCCATCGACAAGGAAACCGGCGCCGAGCATCTCGAACGCATTCCTCTGGTCGAACAAAACAAGATGACGCAGCCGCATGGCGACCGCTCCAAGGTGGTGATCGAGCCGATGCTGACCGACCAGTGGTTCGTCGATACCGCNNAACCGGCCCTGAAGGCCGTCCGCGACGGCATGGCCGCGCATGAGGCCGGGCAGTTCGACGAGGCCGCCGGCTACACCCGCATCCTGCCCGAACGCGACGCCAAGACCTATTTCCACTGGCTGGAAAACATCGAACCCTGGACCATCTCGCGCCAGCTCTGGTGGGGGCACCAGATCCCGGTGTGGTATGGCCCGGCTTTCGACGACGAGGGACGGCACATCGGTGGGCTGATACCCTTCTGCGCTGCAACCGAGGACGCCGCACTCGATCTTGCGCTTCAGTTCTACAAGAAAATTCCTGGCCTTGAGCGAGTTGGGCTCGTCGCTGGGGAAGACGATCTCGCCTTAGATGTTATTCGGGACAATCAGGGCCTCGTTTTCGGTGATACAAACGAATATAACTTGATCGAGCTTGTCCGCGACCCCGACGTGCTCGACACCTGGTTGTCCTCCGGCATCTGGCCGATCGGCACCATGGGCTGGCCCGAGGCGACGTCGGAGGTGGCGCGCTACTCCCCCTCCAGCGTGCCCGTCACGGGCTGCGCCATCATGTTCTGCT
>JAGRDO010000088.1 GCA_020447005.1 Paracoccaceae bacterium | reverse complement strand
GAATTGGCACTTGGGTCGTTCGTTGCTCATGCGGATGGTCGCATCGCGGAGCCTGAACGCAGGGCGTTGGAAGAGCAAGTTGCTGCCGCGGCCCTCAGCGATCAGGAACGCCGCAGGCTGCGTGCAAACCTTGAATGGTTCCTGGCCGTGCCACCAGACATGACACTTCTGCGGCGCAAATTGAAGGAGGTGGGCCAAGACAGCCAAGCCGCTATGCGGGCAGCGCTGGTCGGTGCAGCACATGCCGATGGCATTATTCACTCCGACGAAGTCGCAAGCATCGAGAAGATCTACAAGGCCTTGGGCCTTGATCCTGCGCTGGCCTACTCGGACCTGCATGCTGGCGAAATTGCGGATGGTCCACACACCGTTCGTGCCTCGCAACCGGGTCGCCCGGGCGAAGCTATACCCGCGCTTGAAAAAGCCAGCGGACCGAAGCTCGACGCTTCGCGGATCGCGGCAATCCGTTCGGACACCGAGCGCGTGTCGTCCGTCCTCGGTCAGATTTTCGATGTTGAAGAGGAAGAAAGTGGTGCCTCCGGGCCTGCCAGCCAAAGCCAGCTGGCAGGGCTTGACCCGAAACACGGCGCCCTTGTTCTCGAACTGGTTACTCGGGAGCATTGGTCTGAGACCGAGTTCGATACGATCTGCGCTTCGCATGGCTTAATGGCGTCCGGGGCTTTGGAAGCAGTGAATGAATGGGCTTTTGAGACCTACGATGACGCGCTTCTCGACGAGTATGATGGATATGAAGTGTCTCCGGAGATTGCGGAGGCGATAAGAGAAAAGATGAGTGCGGAGGGCAGGGATGTCTAAGTTGAAACCACGTGAACGCGATGCAATCGTACAGGCGCTGCGGGCCGGGGTCGTGCCCAAGCTCGGTTTGCGCCATATCCAGGTCGGCCGCGTCCGGGAGATTGAAGAGCTCGTCAAGGACATGGACCGGATATCCGATGGCGGATCGGCGATCCGGTTCATCATCGGAGAATACGGATCGGGCAAGACGTTCTTCATGAACCTGATCCGCCTCGTCGCCTTGGAGAAAGGCCTGGTCGTGATGTTCGCGGATCTGGCGCCAGATCGGCGCATTCATGCGACAGGCGGACAAGCTCGCGGCCTGTATGCAGAGATGGCCCGAAACCTCTCGACGCGGACAAAGCCCGATGGCGGGGCATTGGCCAGCGTGGTGGAACGGTTTGTCAGCCAGGCTCACCGAGATGCTGAAGAACGGGATTTGCCCACGGGGACCCTCATTCGTGAACGCCTTGGCCACTTTGAAGAACTTACCGGAGGGTTTGAGTTCGCCGAAGTCATCCGTCGATATTGGGAAGGCCATGAGACCGGCGACGACGAGTTGAAATCCGCAGCCCTGAGATGGCTGCGCGGTGAATTCGCGACACGTACCGACGCGCGCAAGGCGCTTGGCGTGCGAACGATCATCGACGATGCCAGTGTCTACGACCATCTGAAGCTGATGTCGGCATTCGTGTGTGAAGCCGGTTACAAAGGCCTGCTCGTCGGCCTCGACGAGATGGTGAACCTCTACAAGCTCACATCTTCGCAGGCCCGCAATGCAAACTACGAACAGATCCTCCGGATACTGAATGATGTGCTGCAGGGCAGTGCCGAGAACCTCGGATTTCTGATGGGCGGGACCCCGGAGTTTCTGATGAACACCCGTCGAGGGCTCTACAGCTACGAAGCCCTTCAATCGCGTTTGGCCGAGAACACCTTCGCGCGAGACGGATTGGTCGACCTTTCAGGACCCGTTGTCCGGCTGGCCAGCCTGACCCCTGAAGATCTCTTCGTTCTTCTGGCTAATGTCCGGCGGATCATGCAGGACGATGCCGGTGCTCTGCCGGACGACGCGCTCGAAGCCTTTATGGCGCATTGCTCGGACCGGATCGGTGAAGCTTACTTCCGCACCCCGCGCAATACGGTGACGGCATTCGTGAACCTGCTTTCCGTGCTTGAGCAAAACCCCGGTGTCGAGTGGAGCGATCTGATCGAAAAGATCGAGGTGTCCGAAGACCTCGGCGAAGACATGACTGAGGTAGACGAGGCGACTGGCACCCAAGACCCCGGTGACGATGACCTGATCAGCTTCAAGCTCTGACGCCGATGAGCAGTGCGTTCGACAAACTGGCGAGGCCTGTGCAGAAATGGATACGCCAGAAAGGATGGCGCGAACTTCGCGACATCCAGGCGCGATCCATCCGGACGATCTACGAGACCAACGCCGATTTAATCGTTGCGGCGTCCACGGCGGGCGGAAAGACCGAGGCGGCGTTCCTGCCGTTGATTTCACAGGTGCTTGACGAGCCGTCGGGCGGCACCGGTTTCGACCTGCTCTACATCGGTCCGCTGAAAGCCTTGATCACGGACCAGGCCATACGGCTGGAGGGCATCTGCCAGGAAGCAGAGCTTCCGGTTGTTCCCTGGCACGGGGATGTCTCGCAATCGATCAAGACGCGCGCGTTGAAATCTCCAAAAGGGATCCTGCTGATAACCCCAGAGTCCCTTGAAGCGCTTTTCATTCGTCGCGGTTTGGAAATTGCCCGCCTATTTGGGGCCACGCGGGCGGTCGTGATCGACGAACTGCATACGGTTCTGGATAGCGAACGCGGTGTCCAGCTTCGTTCACTGCTCA
>JAGRDO010000087.1:6556-24407 GCA_020447005.1 Paracoccaceae bacterium | reverse complement strand
CTTCGCGCGTCTCGCGCGTGGCCGAGCCGAGATGCGGCAGCATCACAAGGTTGTCGGCCTCCTTCAGGTCGGGATGGATCGCGGGCTCGCGCTCGAAGACATCAAGGCCCGCGCCGCCGATGGTCCCGAACCAGAGCGCCTGCGCCAGCGCCGCCTCGTCCACGACCTCGCCGCGCGCGGTGTTGATGAGGAAGGCTGTGGGCTTCATCAGGTCAAGGCGCCGGGCATTGATCAGGTGGCGGTTGGCCGCGCCCCCGGGGCAGTGGAGCGAGACGAAATCCGAGCGCGGCAAAAGCTCCTCGACCGTGGCGACCTGTTCGGCGCCGTAGCGGGCAAGGATCTCAGGGGCGACGGGCGAGCGGTTCTGGACAAGGATCTTCATGCCGAACCCGTGATGCGCGCGTGCGGCCATCGCCTGCCCGATGCGGCCAAAGCCGATGATGCCAAGCGTGGCGCCCGAGACCTTGGCGCCAATCAGATGGGTGGGCCGCCAGCCGGTCCAGCGGCCGCCGCGCAGCTCGCGCTCGCCCTCGCTGGCGCGGCGCGCGACCATCAGCATCAGGGTCATGGCGATGTCGGCGGTGCAGTCCGACAGGACATCGGGCGTGTTGGTCACGGTGATGCCGCGCGCGCTGGCGGCGGCGGTATCGATATGGGCGAAACCGACGCCGTAATTGCCAAGGATGCGCGTCCGCAGCGCCGGGCCGTCGAAAACCTCGGCGGGCAGGCGGTCGGTCACCGTGGGCAGAACCGCGTCATATTCCCCCATCGCCGCCCGGATCGCCTGCGCGTCAAGCGCCCGGTCGTCGCGGTTGATCGTGACATCGAACGCCTCGGCAAGCCGCGCCTCGACCGCCGCAGGCCAGCGGCGCGTGACAAGAACTTTCGGTTTCGTCATCGCGTTCCCTTTCTGCCCGATGCGCTTAACCGCTAGTCTTTCTGACCGGGAGATTTCCAGCCATTACCTGCCATTCCGGTGGCCGTTTGCGACATTTCAGCCGTCCGGGCCCATCACGTTTTCCTCGCGCCGGATCGACCAGTTGATCAGGCGCCGCCACAGGTCCTCGACCAGTTCCGGGTCGAGCCCTTCGGCCATCGCCCGGGCACTGACCTTGGCCACGACATCCTCGACGCGATCCTCGATGCGCGCCGGCAGACCCAAGCCCGGCTTGATCTCGGACGCGCGGTCGATATAGCGGGAACGTTCGGCCAGCAAAGCCACGATCGTGGCATCGATCCGGTCGATCTCGGCCCGCAATTCGGCCATTGTTGCACAGTCCGCCGGTCTCATCTGGTCGTCTCCGAACGCAATTCCGCATCGGTCATAGCGCCGGATGACGGCGGGGACAATGCGGCCCGGTATCCGGGTCAGCCGGCACCCGTTGCGATCAGGAACCACAACGCCACCAGCGCAAGGCAAAGCGACAGGCCACGCCGGACAAGGCGGCTTTGCACGGGATCGTCCAGAAGCCGGCTGGCAAGACCGGCCATGACGACGATCGCCGCGTGGATCGCCGTGGCAACGGCGACGTAAACCACCGAAAGAAGGATCGTTTCGCCAAGTATGGCGCCTTCGGGACGGGTAAAACCGGGAAGGACGGCAACAAAGAAGATCGCCGCCTTGGGATTGAGAAGATTGGTGATCAGGCCGCGCCGGAAGGATCGGGCAAGCCCGTAACCGCGCATGGCGATTGCCGGATCCTCGTCCGCGCCCCGCCAGCCATCCCAGGCCATCCACAAAAGATAAAGCGCGCCCGCCCAGCGCAGCGAATCGTAAAGCACCGGAGAGGCCGCGATCAGGGCCGCGAGGCCGAGGGCCGCCGCCAGGCCGACAATCGCCAGCCCCGAGGCGACCCCGGCCACGGCCGCAAAGCCCGATTTGCGCCCCTCGGTCGCGGCAACGATCGCAAGCCAGACCATGTTCGGCCCGGGTGTCAGTTCGATCAGAACCGACACGAGCAGGAACGCGGCGAGCGAGGCCGGGATCCCGTCACTCATCGACCGGTCAGATCCATTTCGCCAGAGGCGGCAGGCTCATCAACACCGCATTCACATCGTGCCCGGATTCAAGACCGAACTTCGTGCCCCGGTCATAGACAAGGTTGTATTCGGCATAAAGACCGCGATGCACCAGTTGCCGGTCACGGTCGGCTTCATCCCAGACGGTGCTTCTCCGGCGCTGGACGAGCGGCAGGAAGGCCGGCAGAAAGGCCCGGCCCACCGATTCGGTGAAAGCGAAATCGGCGGCGAAATCGCCGGTGTTGAGGTCGTCATAGAAGATGCCGCCGACACCCCGGGCGCGCCCCCGGTGGGGGACGAAGAAATATTCATCCGCCCAGGATTTGAAGCGGTTGTAATAGCCCGGATCATGCGCATCGCAGGCGGCTTCGAGCGTCGTGTGGAAATACATGGTGTCGTCGGAGTATTCGATCGCGGGGTTAAGGTCGGCCCCGCCTCCGAACCACCAGGCATGAGGGGTCCAGAACATGCGCGTGTTCATGTGAACGGCGGGCACATGCGGGTTGCGCATATGCGCGACAAGGCTGATACCCGATGCCCAGAAGCGCGGATCGGTGGCCATCCCCGGGACCCCGCGCGCGGCCATGGCCGCCTGCGCCCGTTCGCCAAGCGACCCGAAGACCGCCGAGACGTTGACGCCGACCTTTTCAAAAACCCGCCCGTCACGCATGACATTCATCGTGCCGCCGCCTGCATCGCTGCCATCGGGCGTGGCGCGCCGGGTCTGGGTTGCCTTGAACCGCCCGGCCGGAAGGTGCGACCCGGGCCCGCTGGCATGTTCGTCCTCGACCGCCTCGAAGGCGGCAACGATTTGATCGCGAAGGCTTCTGAACCAGGCGGCGGCCTCCGCCTTTTCGCGCTGCATGTCCATGATCCCCACCGTTCCTGCACTGGCACCTTATGCACCGACTAACAGCTTTGCCGATCCGCTGCCAGTTCGAGCTGGCAGCATTGGCATTTTGGCCGCTGTTTCGATTTGGCCTATATTGGGTCTGTAACCATTTCAGGGAATCACCCATGTCACCTCGTGCCCAAATCATCGCCGCCTCGGTCCTTGCCTGTGGTTTTCTGGCGTCCTGCGCCCCCGATCCCACCCGTTGCTCGGGCCCCGAGATGAAAGAGCTGAAGACCGTGCAAACCCTGATCACGGAAACGCGCGGCGATATCGCACGGGGCTACAGGCTGGAGCAGAACCGCCCCAGTGTCGGCGTGAATCTTTGCCTTGGCGGCATGTCTTCGCATGTCGGGTTGAGCCTTTGCTCCGGTTCCGGGGCGACGACGCATCCCGTCGCCATTGACCGCGCGACCGAGGAACGCAAGCTTGCCGCGCTTGAAAAACGGCGGGCGGACCTGCTGAAAGCACTCGAGGCGCGCAATCCGGCCTGTGCCGCGCCGTCCGCCGGTTGATCCGATGCGGCGCTGGGTGGCCATCGCGGCCGGTTTGGTGGCACTTTCCGGCTGCGGCACACCGCAAGAGCGGTGCATCGCGTCCGCGACGCGAGAGATCGCCACACTCGACCGGCTGATCGCCGAGAGCCGAGCGGATATCGCGCGCGGTTACAGTTATGAGGAACACATTGTCACCCGCTGGCAATGGGTGCGGTGCGATGGTCTTTTCGACGCGCCGGGAACCACAGTGCCAGGCAGATGCTGGGAGCCTTACAACCTCGCCCAGCGCAAGCCGGTGGCAATCGACCCCGAGGCAGAAAGCCGCAAGCTGGATGCCCTCTTGCAGCGCCGGGCGGCACTTGCCCCGGCGGCCGAAAACCGGATCAGCGAGTGCAGGGTGGCGCATCCCGCGGGCTGATGATGGGGGTTTGCCGGCCGGCCGTTAATCTTTTCGCAACCCTGATTGCATTTTCTTGGGCAAAGGGCGCGCCTGACGCCGCTCATCGGACCGGACGATGCGAAACCTGGTTTTCACGATTGCGCTGCTGGCCTCGGCCGGTTGTTCGGACCTTGCGCGCGATCAGTGCGAAAGGGCGGCGGTGGCCGATATCCGAACCCTGGACCGGCTGATCGCCGGGGCCGAGGCAAATCTTGCGCGGGGCTACGGGTTCAGCGGCCATGCCGAAACCTACCTCCAACGCCGGCGCTGCGAAGGCTGGAGCGGTGCGGGCCGGGCGCCCGATTGCCTTTTCGCGGAAACGGAGATCGTCCAGACACCGAGGGCCGTGGATGAGCCTGCCGAGGAGCGCAAGATACGGTCGATGGAAAAGCGGCGCGCGGCGCTGGTTCCGCAAGCCATGGCGAACCTTGTCGCCTGCCGGCGGCGCTATCCTGACGCTCAGTAGGCCGGGACGGGAATCGCGTCGATCAAGCCGCGGCCGCCATCGACGGTCACGATCTGACCGGTGATGAACCCGGCCCCTTCCGAGGCCAGAAACTGTGCCACATCGACAAGTTCCGAAGGCGCGGCAATGCGCCCGAGCGGTGTCTTGTCGGCGATCTCGGACCGCCAGTCGGGGTTTTCCTTCAGGTCGGCCTGAAGGCTCGCGCTCATCACGCTGGCGATCGCGATGCCGTTGACGCGGATCCGTTCCGGCGCGAGGGCCACGGCAAGCGACCGGGTCGCCTGATCGAGTGCCGCACCTGCGACCGAATAGGCCAGAAGTTCGGGTTGCGCCCGGCGGGCCGCCAGGGTCGAGATATTGACGATCGATCCGACCGGGCCTTCGGTCTGCCCGTCCTTTTCCGCCTGTGCGACCATCCGGCGCGCCGTCATCTGGCTAAGCCTCAGGGGCGAGTAGAGGTTCTGGCGCAGCATCGCGTCAAGCGTGCTGTCATCTGCGTTCAAGGGGTCAGAGGTGACGATCCCGCGGCTGGCATTGATCAGGATATCGACCCGGTCGAAGGCGTCGATCGTCGCCGAGAGCAGGTTCGCCATGGTCAGCTTCTGGCTCAGATCGCCGCCAAAGCAGCGGATCGGGCCTTCTTCCTTCGCAGCGGCGCCCACCTCTTCGGTCAGCCGCGCCTCGTCATTGTCGGCGAACATGACATTGGCGCCGCGATTGGCGAAGTGATGGGCGATGGCCAGCCCGATGCCGCGCGCGGCGCCGGTGACGATGGCGGTCTTGCCGGAGATGGAAAGCGACATTGTGGCTCCGAAAGTGATTCTGCGCTGCGACCGTAAAGGAATTCAGCCCCGCGGGCGAGGTTTGCGCAACGGCCGCACCGCCCGAAGGAGCTTGAAGGCCGAATCGCCACCGATCGCGTCGACGGATGCAAAGCTTGCGGAAAGGGCCGTTTCATAGGGCAGGTGACGGTTTGCAACCAGCAACAGCCGGCCCGTCGGCGCGAGGATGCGCGCGGCCGTCTCGATAAAGGCGACACCAAGCCCGGGTTCGGCCGCGCGGCCCGTATGGAACGGGGGGTTCATGACGACGGCATCGAAGGGTTTTTCCGCGGCGAAGCCCGTCACATCGGCCCAGTGAAACCTTGCGCGCGGGTCGGTGACGTTCCGCCTTGCCGCGGCGAGCGCGGCGAAATCGGCCTCGACCAGATGCAACTCGCTCACGCGCTGATGCAGCAGGATGCGCGACGACAGCCAGCCCCAGCCCGCCCCAAGATCGGCGACGCGCCCTGCCAGCCCGTCCGGCAAGGCGTCGGCCAGCATCCGGGAACCCGGATCGATGCGGTCCGCCGAGAACATGCCAGGCAAGGTCACAAAGCCGGGTGCGGGCGACAGTTCCTGCGCCTGCCAGTCCTCGAACCCGGCATCGGCGCTGCGGTCGAACCGGAAAATCTTGCCATGGGCCTTGGCCAGCGGCGGCGTGATCGCGACACGGGGCCGCAGGTCGCGGATCATCGTGTCGGCGCCATCGGTCTTTTGCCCGTCGATCCAGATCGGAGCACCCTCGGCGCAGCGCTGCACGGCCGCGGCCACCATCCCCCGCCCCTCCGCCTTCGCCCTTGGCAGGACGATCAGCGCGGCATCGAATATCCTTCCGCCCTCGGGCAGCGCGGGGATGACCTTCCATCCTTCCGACTGCAGGCGGTCGTGATCCGGCCGAAACCCCTGCACCACGGTGCACCTGTCTTGCGGCAAGACCCCGGCGAGCGTACCGGCGCGCGGCCCGAGCACCAGGATTTCGCCTGTACGAGGCAGCGCGCCGTCACCGGTCAGCGCAAGGGAAAGCCGGGCCTGTACCATGACGCGGGGGGCGCCCTATTCCTTTTCCATCGTGCATTGCAGCGGATGCTGATGCCGGCGGGAAAAGTCCATGACCTGGGCAACCTTGGTTTCGGCCACCTCGAAGGAAAACACGCCGACGACGGCAAGGCCCTTCTTGTGCACTGTCAACATGATCTCGAACGCCTGGCTGTGGTTCAGGCCGAAGAACCGTTCAAGGATATGCACGACGAATTCCATCGGCGTGTAATCGTCGTTCAAGAGCATGACCTTGTAGAGCGGCGGACGCTGCGTCTTCGGGCGCACCTTCGTGGCCACCGACGCGTCGCCGCCGGGGCCATGCTTGTCGTCCGACATTCTGAACGGGCGCAGGGCCAATGGTCCCTCCTCGGTGGGATTCGCGGGTTTCAGTTTCTGATACACAATATAAGCGTCATGACAGATGAGGAAAGGGTTGCATTGTTCCGGCGCGATCGCCGAGATTTCGCAGCGCGGAGGAAACATGCAACGCCCTGAACTGATCGCCTTCGACGCCGATGACACGCTTTGGCACAATGAACGTTTCTTCCGGCTGACGCAGGATCGATTTGCCGCGCTGCTGGCCGACCATGCCCCGCGCGAACATCTGGGCGAACGGCTGCTTGCGGCGGAAAGGCGCAACCTTGGCCATTACGGGTTCGGGATCAAGGGCTTTGTCCTTTCGATGATCGAAACGGCGATCGAGGTGACGGACGGGCGCGTGCCGGCCCCTGTCATCGCCGAGCTGATCGCGGCGGGGCAGGAAATGCTGAGGCACCCGATCGAGCTTTTGCCCCACGCAAGGGAAACACTGATCGCGCTCAAGGGTACATATCGTATCCTGCTGATTACAAAGGGCGATCTTCTTGATCAAGAACGCAAGCTGGCGCAATCGGGGCTTGGGGATTTCTTCGACGGGGTCGAAATCGTCTCGCACAAGACGGCCGGGGTCTATGCCGATATCTTCAGGCGCCACGGCACCCGGCCCACAGAGGCCGTCATGGTCGGCAATTCGCTGCGCTCGGACATCCTGCCGGTTCTTCGGATCGGGGGCTGGGGGGTTCATGTGCCCCATGAACTGACGTGGGAACTTGAACGGGACGAGCCGCCCCGCGCGCATTCGCGCTTTCTTGCCCTGAACACTCTTGAAGAGCTTGCTGCCGTGTTGAGAACCATCGGCACGGACGACCGCTAGATGTATCTTGTGGGTCGGCGGATCGCACGCCCCAGATATGCCACACCCCGGATCGTTTCCGGACTTTGGCGCAGCATTGCATCGAAAGTCTTTGACTTTAGGGTGTTTTCTCAACGCGCGGCTTGTGCTACCGTGCTGCAAATCACCAAGCTCTGGCACAAGATCGGGGCGTGAGGCAGGAAAAAAGGTGAGGCAGGTGCTACACTGTCCGGGGCAGTTCGTCCGTTCATTTCGCGTGCGCGCAGCGCTGGTTGCCGCATTGGTCCTTGTGCCTTTTCTGGCGATTGCGGCACCCTATGCCGATTACGTCATCGACATCCGCACCGGTCAGGTTCTGCACGAAAAGAACGCGGATACGCGGCTTCACCCCGCATCGCTGACCAAGATGATGACGCTCTATGTCGCCTTCGAAGCGATTGAACGCGGCGAAATATCGCTCGACAGCAAGGTCACGATCTCCAAGCATGCCGCGTCCGAGCCGCCTTCGCGTCTGGGGTTGAAGGCCGGCCAGACCATCGCTTTGCGCTACCTGATCCGGGCCGCCGCGATCAAGTCGGCCAATGACGCCGCAACCGCGATCGGCGAAGCGATCGAAGGATCCGAGGCAGCCTTTGCCAACCGGATGAACCGGACGGCCAAAGCGCTCGGCATGACGAAATCGACCTTCAAGAACGCAAACGGGCTGACGCAGGCCGGGCATCTGTCCACGGCGCATGACATGACGCTGCTCGGGCGGCATCTCTTTTATGACTACCCGCAGTATTACAACCTTTTTTCGCGCACGACGGCGGATGCGGGCGTGGCCAAGGTGGCATCGACCAACCGCCGTTTTCTTGGCTCCTATGCCGGGGCGGACGGGATCAAGACCGGCTATACCGTGGCGGCCGGTTTCAACCTTGTCGCTTCGGCCCAGCGTGGCAACAAGCGCCTGATCGCCACCGTCTTCGGTGGCAAGTCCACCGCCAACCGCAACGCCCGTGTGGCCGAGCTTCTGGACATGGGCTTCGGCAAGGCACCTGACCGGGTGGCCGTTCAGAAACCGGGCCGGCCCGTCTATGCCGATATCGACAACGATGCCGATGACGGCGTGGCCAAGGTGGTGGCCGAGGCCGTGGCAGGCAATCGCACGCTGCCCGCGGGCAAGACCATTCGTCTTGTCGTCGCGGTGAAGACCAGCCCGCGGCCCAAAGGCCGCCCCGGCACCGAGGCCGCGCCGGTCGAGGAAATGCTTCTGGCCCTTCAGGATGATATCAACGCAGCCCTTGCCGAGGCCAGCGAACTGGTCCCGGAGGTTGTTGCCGAGGCGGCAGCGGCCGATCCCGCGCCGGAGGCCACGCCTGACGTTGCGGATACGGGCGACGAGATCGAGGTTGCCGGCGAGGCGACGGCGCAGGAAACCGCGCCCGTCTTCGTCCAGTCAACCGAGCCGCAGCCCGAAACTCTGGCCGTGGCCGCCGCGATGGCGCTGGAGGCTTCGCCAAAGCCCGCCGCCGCCCCGAACCGCGTCGAAAGCGAACCGATCCAGACGGCCAAGGATGAACCGGCTGAAGAGACCGGGACCGCGCCGGCCATCGAGGTTGCAGCCGTCGACACCGACAGCACCGAACCCGCCGCGAAAGCGCCGGACCTGGCCCCGGCGGATGAAGTGATCGTTCTGGCCGAAGCCCCGGAAATCAAGCCGGCCGATCCGGACCAGATCGTGCTCGCCGAGCCTTCCGCAGAGGACGTGAACCCCGAAGAGCTTGAGGTTGTCACGCGCGTGTCGACATCGGGCGGGCGGCAATGGGCCATCAATGTCGGCCATTTCAACAACCGCTACAACGCCGAGCGCCAGTTGCTGCAAACCGCACTGATCGAGATGAACACGCTTGACGAGGCCTTGCGCAAGGTCGTGGCGCGCAAGGGCGGGTTTGACGCGAATTTCGTCGGCATGACCGAGGAAACCGCCCAGCTTGCCTGCCGCAGGCTTCAGGCGCGGCAAAGCGAATGTACCGTGGTCGGCCCCTGATCAGGGTTTCGGGCGATCGTCCCATTCATCGCTGAGGATGCGGTTGGCATCGCCGTCCGGGTCATCATATTGCTGATGTTTCAGCGTCCAGACAAAGGCGACCAGCCCAAGCCCGCCCAGAAACAGCGAGATCGGGATCAGGATCGCAAGCATTTCCATCGGACCGGGTCCTATTTCAGGCGAAGTGCGTTCAGCGACACTGTAATCGAGGACGTGGACATTGCCAGCGCGGCAATCAGCGGCGTGGCCAGCCCCAGAAGCGCGACGGGAACCGCCAGAACATTGTAACCCAGCGACAGGGCGAAGTTCTGCTTGATCCGCAGCCGGGCTTTTTCGGCCAGCCGGATCGCCTCGGGCAAAGATCCCAGATCGTTGCCCAGAAGCACGATGTCGGACGCGACCCGCGCGGCGTCAAGCGCCGAGGCAGGCGAGATCGAGACATTGGCGCAGACGAGCGCCGCCGTGTCGTTCAGCCCGTCGCCGACCATGAGCACATGGTGGCCATCGGCCTGAAGCGCGGCGATCGCTGCGGCCTTGTCCTCGGGGCGTTGGGCCGCGCGCCAGTCGTCGATCCCCAGGTCGCGGGCAAGGATGGCGACCGGTGCTTCGTTGTCGCCCGACATCAGGATGACCCGCTTGCCCGCCGCTTTCAGCTTTGCCACCGCCGTGGCCGCCCCGGGGCGATGGCTGTCGGTAAAGGTGAAGGCGATGGCGTCCCCGCCACCCTTGGAAAGGTAGGTGGCCGTGCTGTCAACAGGGGCCGCACCGGCCCATTCGGCGCGGCCAAGGCGCATGGTCTTCCCGCCCAGACACCCTTCGACGCCATAGCCGGGAAGTTCACGGATATCGCTCAGAGCCGCTGCCTTGATGCCGTCGGCCTGCAGAGCGGCCGCCAGGGCGCGCGACAGGGGGTGCGAGGACGCCCCGGCCAGCGCCGCCGCGATTTCCAGATCGCCCTTCGCGATCCCGCCGAGCCCCGTGACGGCGGGCGCGCCCATCGTCAGGGTGCCGGTCTTGTCAAAGACGACGGTATCAACCTCGGCCAGACGTTCCAGCGCGGTTCCGTCCTTGATCAGGAACCCCTTGCGGAAAAGCTTGCCCGACGCGGATGTCACGACGGCCGGCACAGCCAGCGCAAGAGCACAGGGGCAGGTAATGATCAGGACGGCGGCCGCGATGTTGACGGCAAGCCGCAAGTCGGCCGTAAGGTAAAGCCAGACCGCGAAAGACCCAAGCGCAAGGATGTGCACCGCCGGGGAATAGCTCCGCGCCATCCGGTCGGCCAGCGAGGTATAGCGGGTCCGGGCACTTTCGGCGACGGCAACAAGATCGGCCATCCGGTGCAGCGACGTGTCCCGGCCCGCTGCCGTCACGCGCAGCGTCAGGGGGCCGGTCAGGTTGACTTCGCCCGCGCTGACCGTACTGCCCGGTCCGGCCCAGAGGGGAAGGGTCTCGCCGGTCAGAAGCGACCGGTCGATTTCCGAACTGCCGTCGGTCACCACGCCATCGACGGGCATCCGCGCGCCCGGCTTCACCCGCACGATATCATCCACCGCAAGCTCGGCCACCGGGACGACGTTTTCGCCTTCCGCGGTCAGCCGCGTGGCGCGCGGAACTTCCAGCGCGGCAAGCTCCTCGGCGGCCGAACGGGCGGCGGCGCGGCTGCGATAATCGAGGTACCGCCCGGCCAGAAGGAAAAAGCAAAGCGACACCGCCGCATCGAAATAGGCATGGTCGCCATGCGCGAAGGTTTCATAGAGCGAGATCGATGAGGCAAGGATCAGCGCCAGCGAGATCGGCACGTCCATGCCAAGCCGCCCCGCCCTGAGCGATGCCCAGGCCGAGGCGAAGAAAGGCTGGCCCGAAAAGGCCAGTGTCGGCAGCGCGATGGCCGCCGAAATCCAGTGGAAAAGATCGCGGGTCGCGGCCTCTGCCCCGGACCAGACGGCCACGGAAAGAAGCATGATGTTCATCATCGCAAAGCCGGCCACGCCGAGGCGCATCAAAAGATCACGCCCGCGCCGGTCGGATTCGGTCGTGCTTAAAAGCCCGGGGTCAAGCTCATGCGCGGGGTAGCCGATGGACTTCAGCCGCGCGATCAACGCGTCGGCGGTGATCTCGGGCGACGCGGAAACGGAGACGCGCTTCAGCGTCAGGTTGACCCGCGCGGAATTGACACCGGGCATCGCCGCCAAGGCGCGTTCGACATCGGAAATGCAGGCGGCGCAATGCGCGGTCGGCAGCGACAGCATCAGCCCGGACGCCTTTTCCATACGCCGTGCGGCCAGCGCTTCGGTCGCCGGGGCGGCGACGCAGGCCGGACAGGCCGAGATGGAGGGCGCGAGCGACGACATCAGCCCTTCACGAAAAGATCAAGCCGCTGGTGAAACCGCGTCCCGTCAGCCGCGTAGGCTTCAAGCAGGATCATCCACTTGCCGGGCGCCAGACTGGCCGGTGCAACATAGTCGCCCGCGGCCCATGCGAATTCAGGATTGAGGTCGTCGGAAGCCTCGGTCGGGCGGCCGACCGTGGCCGAAAGATTTTCGACGCGGACAGGTTGCCCGGCCGCATCGCGGAACGACAGACGCAACTGGCCATCGGCGTAGCTTTCGGTCAGCGTCCATCCCAACGCATTCTGCGCCGCGCGGTCGGCGTCGAAACTTTGCGAGGCGACATAGGAATTGGAAACCTCAAGGCCCGGAAAGGTCCGTACCGCCTTGACCGCCATCACGACATTCACCGCGATGATGACGGCAAAGGCCGATGCGGTGATCAGAAACACTTTTCGCCCGGTCAGTTCACGCGTCATCCTACTGCGCCTTTCCGTTGAAGATCGTATCGGCATGGACACGGTCGTCGCCGGCAGTATCGTCGATCCAAAGCCGGATGTCGCTGCGTTCCGTCGCCGCAGCGGCGCTACCCGCCGGGGCGGTCACATAAAGCCGCAGGGTCAGCGTCGAATCCGCCGGGGCGATGACCTCAAGCGTGTCGGCGCCTTCGAGCGCGAGTTGATACTCGGCGTCGGCTGTCAGCGAGATGCGGAAAGGACGGTCGTCGCCATGCTTGTTGCGAAGGCGCAGGGTATAGGTGTTGCGGATGGCACCATCGGACAGCGTGACGTAAAGCGGGTTGCGCTGCGGGGTCACATTCACCTCGATCGGGGAACGGATGAACAGAGCGACCAGCATCAGGATGCCGATAAGCGACCAGAGCGAGGTGTACATAATGGTGCGCGGCCGGAAGATATGTTTCCAGATGTTCTTTGGCTTGCCGCCCGCCCTTTCGGCCACCTCATCCTTCAGCGCCATATAGCCGATCAGCCCGCGAGGCTTGCCGATCCGGTCCATCACCTCGTCGCAGGCATCGATGCACAGCGCGCAGGTGATACATTCGAGCTGCTGGCCATCGCGGATGTCGATGCCCATCGGGCAGACATTCACGCAAGCCATGCAATCGATGCAATCGCCCTGCGAGGCGTCATCCGCCCCTTTCCTGAGCTTGCCGCGCGGCTCGCCCCGCCATTCGCGATAGGCGACGACCAGCGTGTCCTCATCGATCATCGCCGCTTGGATGCGGGGCCAGGGGCAGGCATAGATGCAGATCTGTTCACGGGCAAAACCGCCAAAGACGAAGGTGGTCAGGGTCAGGATGGCCATCGTGGAATAGGCGATGGGATGGGCCGTTCCGGCGACCAGATCGCGCGCCAGCGTCGGCGCGTCGGTAAAATAGAAAATCCAGGCGCCGCCCGTGGCCAGCCCGATCAGCAGCCAGACAAACCACTTGGTCAGGCGCAGCCGCCATTTGCGCAGATCCCACTTCGCATTCCAAAGGCGGACACGCGCGTTCCGGTCGCCCTCGATCCAGCGCTCGACGAGGATGAAAAGATCGGTCCACACCGTCTGCGGACAGGCATAGCCGCACCACACCCGGCCGAGCGCAGAGGTGAAGAGGAACAGCCCAAGCCCCGCCATGATCAGGAGCCCGGCAATGAAATAGAACTCGTCCGGCCAGATCTCGATCATGAAGAAGAAGAAGCGGCGGTTGGCCATGTCGACAAGAACCGCCTGATCCGGAAGATTGGGTCCACGATCCCAGCGAATCCAGGGCATCAGGTAATAGATACCCAGTGCAACCGCCATGATCAGCCATTTGAGATTGCGGAACTGGCCCTTGACCCGGCGCGGGAAAACCGGTTCGCGCGCAGCATAAAGCGACGGTTGCGGGTTCGACTCTGTCATTATCAGGTACCGATCTGGTTCTGTTCGCCGGCAAAAAATACCCCGGCATACGTCTACCGGGCCTTGATTCAGGTCAAGTGCCTTCTGCGGGCGCCGTGACCCCGCCGTGCCCCCGGCCCGCCACGGCGAAGATTGCGCCCCTCACGGCTGCACCTCAAAGCGCTTGTTGCGCGACGTGGCGCCGCTTTTCAGCAAGAGCCTCGTTTTCGCGATCCCAAGCGCCTTGGCCAGAAGCACGCGCGCGGCCTCGGTCGCCTTGCCGTCTTCCGGCGGCGCGGTCACGCGGATGCAAACCGTCCCGTCCCGGAAATCGAGGCTGTCACGGGATGCGCCCGGGGTTACCCTTACCGATATGAGTGTGCCCGGAACCGCGAGACTGGCAAGGCTGGACATGGGAAGGGTCCTTTTCGTCATCCTGCCCCCCATAACACGGCACGGGGCGGTTTTGCCCGGGCAATCGACGAGAGGGCTTGACCGCAACGCCCCGCCAACCGACATGAAGACAACCGACAGGGAGTGTCTCGAATGTCCGAACCGAACCAGGCCGTGCTGGAGTTCCTTTTAACCCGCCGTTCGCGGCCTGCAAAGACATTGCGCGCCCCGGTCCCGGATCGGGCCGCGCTGCGCACCATCCTGACAGCGGCCGCACGCGTGCCCGATCACGGCAAGCTGGAGCCCTGGAGGTTCGTCGTGCTGGAAAAACCGGCACTGGCGCGGCTGGCCCGTCTGGCGGAAACGCGCGGAGAGGCGCTTGGCCTCGATCCCGACCGCATTGCCAAGGGTGTGGCGCAGCTTGCCGATGCCGATCTGGCAGTCGCCGTCATCCATGTCCCGCGCACAACTGAAAAAGTGCCCGAGATCGAGCAGATCCTGTCGGCGGGCGCGGTCTGCCTTTCCTTGGTGAACGCGGGTCTGGCTGCGGGCTGGGGGGCATGCTGGCTGACCGGCTGGCATATGCATGACGCGCAGTTCGCCCGCGACGGGCTGGGCCTGAAACCCGGCGAATGGGTTGCGGGGCTGATCCATATCGGCAGCGAAACCGCCACGCCTCCGGACCGGCCACGGCCGGACCTTGATGCCATCACCGAATGGATGCCGGAATGATCCTTGGCGATTTTTCCAAGGCGCTGGCGCAGATGTCCGACCGCAGGTTTCTGCGGGTTGTCCTGTTGGGCGTTGCGCTGTCGCTGGCGCTGCTGTTCGGCATCTACGCGCTGTTGTCGCTGACCATTTCGTGGATGATGCCTGCCAGCTTTACCCTGCCCTGGATCGGCGAGATCACATGGGTCGACACCCTTCTGGGCTGGGGGTCGATCCTTCTGATGCTGGGCCTGTCTGTATTTCTGATGGTGCCGACGGCCGCAGCCTTTACCGGGTTGTTTCTGGACAGCGTCGCCGACGCGGTCGAGGACCGCCACTATCAGGGCCTGCCGCCGGCCGCGCCGCTGCCCCTTGCCGATACCATCGTCGACAGCCTTTCGTTCTTTGGCGTGATCGTGGGCGTCAATATCGTGGCGCTGCTGCTCTATTTCCTCGTCGGTCCCCTGGCGCCGCTGCTCTTCTGGGCTGTGAACGGCTATCTTCTCGGGCGCGAGTATTTTCAGATGACGGCGATACGCCGGCTGGGACGCGACGGGGCCCGCGCCCTGCGCAAGCGCCATTCCGGCCAGATCTGGGTCGCGGGGATGCTGATGGCAGCCCCCCTTTCGATCCCGCTGGTGAACCTTTTCATCCCGGTTCTGGGGGCGGCGACATTCACCCATCTTTTCCACCGTTTGCAGGCGCGAGGATAGATCGTGACGACATCGCCGGAACCGGCCGCCTTCGCGCCGGCACTTCTGTCCGAAATTCGCGACAGGTTTGCCCATGTCGACGCCTGCCCCTTTTCAGGCCCGCGCGTCTTTTTCGAGAATGCCGGCGGCGCGCTGCGGCTGAAATCCGTGATCGAAACCTCGGCGGCCTATGCGGGCTATCCCGACAATCAGGGGCGTGACAATCCGGCCTCGGCCGCGCTGATGAAGGCGATCGCGCGGGGCAAGGGCGATATGCGGCTGTTCCTGAATGCGCAGGGCGGGCAGGTCTTTGTCGGCGAAAGCGGGACCGAAGTGCTTTTTCGTCTGATCCGTACCGCAGCACTCGGCGCGGCAGGGGGCGGCGTCATGCTCGGCTCGACGCTGGAACATCCCGCCAGCCGCAGCGCTATGGCGCGCTGGGCCGATGTCACCGGGCGCGCGCATGTACTGGTTGCCCATGACGATGCCACGGGGCGGGTGACACTGGACCGGTACCTGCCCCTGCTCACCCCCGATATCCGGGTGGCGACCATCGTCCAGACCTCGCCGGTGACGGGCATGTCGGTCGATGTCGCGGGCATCGCCGCCGCGATCCGGGCGCAGGCGCCCGAGGCCTTCATCATCGTCGATGGCATCCAGCATGCCAGCCATGGCGGCATCGATTGCGCGGCCTACGGCATCGATGGCTATGCCGTGTCGCCCTACAAGGTGTTCTCACGCCATGGCTATGGTTTTGGCTGGGCGTCGGACCGGCTGACGGCCTGCGCCAAGGAACAGATCGCGGGCGGCCCAGCCGAAGCCTGGGAACTTGGCACGCGCGATGCCGGGGCCTATGCCACCTTTTCCGATGTTGTCGACTATCTCGACTGGCTCGGCGGCAAGGTCGGGGGCAAGGGCGACCGGCGTCAGAGGATCGAGGCTGCGGCGGGCGCGATCCACGACCATGAGGCACGCCTTCTGGAGGCGATGCTGAACGGTCAGGGCAACAGGCGCGGTCTGGCCGCGATGCCGGGCGTCACCCTGATCGGCGGCGGCGACACATCGGGGCGCGAGGGCGTGGTTTCGCTGACGCTGGCGGGGATGGCCTCATCCGATCTTGTCGCGCATCTCGAGGCGCGGGGCATCCGCGTGCATATCCGCAAGGACGACCATTACTGCGGCAATATCCTGCATCCCCTCGGGCTTGCCGATTGCATCCGCGTGTCGATCTGCCATTACAACAGCCCCGCCGAGGTCATGCGGTTCCTCGACACTATGGAAGAGGCCGTTCAGCAGGTGGAAAACGAAAAACCCGCCGGCTGACGGCGGGTTTTCCAGATCGGTCCGTTGCGGCGCCGGATCAGTCCATGGCCTTGAAGTGGAACTCGCCGCCTTCCTTCAGACCCGAGGGCCAGCGCGAGGTAACCGTCTTGGTCCGCGTGTAGAAGCGGAAGGCATCCGGCCCGTGCTGGTTCAGATCGCCAAAGCCCGATTTCTTCCAGCCGCCGAAGGTGTGATAGGCCAAGGGCACCGGGATCGGCACGTTGATGCCGACCATGCCGATGTTGATCCGGGCCGCGAAATCGCGCGCGGTATCGCCATCGCGGGTGAAGATCGCTGTGCCATTGCCGTATTCATGGTCCATCGCGTAGCCGATCGCCTCTTCGTAGGTCTTGGCGCGCACCGTCGACAGGACCGGACCGAAGATTTCCTTCTTGTAGATGTCCATGTCGCGGGTGACGTTGTCGAACAGGTGCGGACCGACGAAATAGCCGTTCTCATAGCCCTGAAGCTTGAAGTCGCGTCCGTCGACGACAAGTTTCGCGCCCTGCTGGACGCCGGTTTCGACAAGCCGGAGGATATTGGCCTTGGCGGCGGCCGTGACGACCGGGCCATAGTCCACATCATTGCCGGCGGTATAGGGGCCGACCTTCAGCTTTTCGATGCGCGGGATCAGGCGTTCGATCAGCGCATCGGCGGTCTTGTCGCCCACAGGGACCGCGACCGAGATTGCCATGCAGCGTTCGCCCGCCGCACCATAGCCCGCGCCGACCAGCGCATCGGCGGCCTGATCCATATCGGCATCCGGCATGATGATCATGTGGTTCTTGGCGCCGCCAAAGCACTGCACGCGCTTGCCGTTGGTACAGCCGCGCCCGTAGATATACTGGGCAATCGGGGTCGAGCCGACAAAGCCGATGGCCTGAACGGTCCCGTTATCGAGGATCGCATCGACGGCTTCCTTGTCGCCGTTCACGACCTGCAGGATACCGTCGGGCAGACCGGCTTCCTTCATCAGCTCGGCCAGCATCAAAGGCACCGAGGGGTCACGCTCGGACGGCTTGAGGATGAAGGCGTTGCCGCAGGAAAGTGCGGGGCCCATCTTCCACATCGGGATCATGGCGGGGAAGTTGAAGGGCGTGATGCCGGCGGCGACACCCAATGGCTGGCGCATCGAATACATGTCGA
>JAGRDO010000087.1:1600-6543 GCA_020447005.1 Paracoccaceae bacterium | reverse complement strand
CGGTAAACTCGCCCTTCAGCATCTGGGGCGCGCCGATGCAGTATTCGATCACCTCAAGCCCGCGTTGCACGTCGCCCTTGGCGTCGGGAATGGTCTTGCCATGCTCGCGGCTCAGCGCCTCGGCCAGCTTGTCCATGTCGCGGTTCAGAAGCCGGACGAATTCCATCATCACCCGGGCGCGGCGCTGCGGGTTCGTCGCACCCCATGCCGGCTGTGCGGCAGCGGCGGCGGCCACGGCGGCGTCCAGCTCGGCCTTGGAGGCGAGTGGCACCTTGGCCTGAACCTCGCCCGTCGCGGGGTTATAGACATCGGCGAAACGGCCGGACGTGCCCTTGACGTGCTTGCCGTTGATCCAGTGGCTGAGTTCTTGCATGGAATCCTCCCAAATTTTCGCGGCCACAATAGTCTTGCAAATTTGCCCGATAAAGGGGCAGTTTCCCAAAATGGACCTGCATTTTTGCAAGAGACCCTGAATGGCCGATTGGGACGACCTGCGCATTTTCCTTGCCGTCGCACGCACCGAGAGCCTTTCTGGCGGCGGGCGGCTTCTGAAGCTCGACCCGGCAACCGTGGGCAGACGCATCGCCAAGCTGGAAGAGGCGATGGCGGTCCGGCTTTTCACGCGCTCGGCGCAGGGCTATGCGCTGACCGGCGAGGGGCTGCGCCTTGTCGCCCATGCGACGCGGGCCGAACAGGCCGTGGCCGAGGCGATGCAGGATGTCGGGGCCGAGGGGCCGGGCCTGTCGGGCCAGATCCGGGTCGGCGCGCCGGATGGCAGCGCCAACTATCTGTTGCCGCAGGTGGTAGCCGCGATCTGCGACGAACATCCGGGGCTGGAAGTCCAGATTGTCGCCTTGCCCCGCGTCTTCAACCTGTCAAAGCGCGAGGCGGACATGGCCATCACGGTCAGCCGCCCGGCATCGGGCCATCTGACGGTGCAGAAGCTGACCGATTACAAGCTGCATCTGGCCGCCTCGCGCGAATATCTTGCGCGGCATCCGCCAATCCTTTCGGTTGCCGATCTGAAGGCGCATCGCACCATCGGCTACATACAGGACATGATCTTCGACAAGGAGCTTGATTATCAGACCGACGTTGGAATGGAGGCAGTCACCCTCGCATCCAACTCGGTCTCGGTGCAGTTCAACTGGGTCAGGACCGGCGCGGGGGTTGCGGTCGTGCACGATTTCGCGCTTCCCGCCGCCCCGGGACTGGTCAGGATCCTTGCCGATCAGGTCTCCTTGACGCGGACCTTCTATCTGATCCGCCACCCGGATGACCGCAGGGTCGAGCGGCTGAACCGTTTCGCCGGATTGCTCGCCCAGGGTGTGCGGCGCGAGGTTGCGCGACTTGAAGCCTTGGCTTGACAGAAGGCTGGCGAGCGACGACGCTGACCTAAAGTCGCTTTTGATCAGGAGGTTGTTGTTATGCAGGTTCACCAGATTCTCCGGTCCAAGCCGAAGCAGAGTGTCATCACCGTAAAGCCTGCAACCAGCATCGCGGACGCGGCACGCCTGTTGGCGGAACGGCGCATCGGCGCGGTGATCGTTTCGAACGATGGCAAGGCACCGCTTGGCATCCTTTCCGAACGCGACATCGTCCGGGACCTTGGCCGGCGCGGGTCCGTCTGCCTGACCGACACGGTCGAGGCGCTGATGACCCGCAACCTGGTCTCATGCGAAAACAGCGAAAGCGCGGACAGCGTTCTGGAAAAGATGACCGCCGGACGCTTCCGCCACATGCCGGTCATGGACGGTGCCGACATGATCGGGATCATCTCGATCGGCGATGTCGTCGCGGCACGGATTTCCGAACTTGCGATGGAGAAGGACGCGCTGGCAAACATGATCATGGGCAACTGAGCCATCCGAGGCTTGCAATCGACCGCGCAATATTGTTGCGTGTAACCGCTGCGGCGGCTTCGGAAAGGACGACCCATCATGCGCATCGGCCTTTACCCCGGCACGTTCGATCCCATCACCCTTGGCCATACGGATATCATCCAGCGCGCCATGGCGCTGGTCGATCGTCTGGTGATCGGCGTCGCGATCAACCGGGACAAGGGCCCGCTCTTCTCGCTGGAAGAGCGCGTGGCGATGGTCGAGGCGGAATGTGCCGAGATTGTCGGCAGAACCGGGGGCGAGATCGTTGTCCATCCGTTCGAAAACCTTCTGATCGACTGTGCGCGCGATGTCGGGGCGTCGGTGATCCTGCGCGGGTTAAGGGCGGTGGCCGATTTTGAATACGAATTCCAGATGGTCGGCATGAACCGCGCGATGGATGCCTCGATCGAGACGGTGTTCCTGATGGCCGATGCCCGCCGTCAGGCAATTGCCTCGAAACTGGTAAAGGAAATCGCGCGGCTTGGCGGCGATGTCTCGAAATTCGTGACACCGACGATCCGCGATGCCCTGGCCGAACGTTACGGCCGGAAAAACTGACAAGGGAGACCCCGGTGCTCAACCGCCGCCATGCATTCCTTGGCCTCATGGCCCTGCTTCCGGCCGCTTGCGCCCCCCGCCGGGAACGCCGTCGCGGCCCGGCCGGATCGGCCGAGGTCAACCGGCTGATCGCGAAATACGCCAGGATCTACGATGTGCCGGAATCGCTCGTCCACCGCGTCGTGCAGCGCGAAAGCGGCTACAATCCGGCGGCCCGCAACGGGCCCTATTACGGGCTGATGCAGATCCTGCCCCAGACCGCGGCAACAATGGGCTATCGGGGCGCGCCCGAGGGGCTGCTGGACGCCGACACCAACCTGCGCTTCGCGGTCAAATACCTGCGCGGCGCATGGCTTGTCGCGCGCGGCAATCCCGATGATGCGGTCATGTGGTATGCACGCGGATATTATTACGAGGCCAAGCGCATGGGGCTGCTCGAGGAAACCGGGCTGCGCGGCTGATGACCGTATTGGCCCCGCTGGCCGTTTGCGCGCTGTCGGTGAACGTGCTGACCTATGCGGTCTTCGCGCTCGACAAACGCCAGGCGCGCAGGGCCGGATGGCGCGTGCCCGAACGGGCGTTGTTGATGTTGTCGCTGATCGGCGGCACGGCGGGGGCGAAGCTTGCGCAGCACATGCTTCGCCACAAGACCCGGAAAGAGCCGTTTCGCACGCAACTCAACGCCATCGTGTTGATCCAGATGGCAGCCCTTTGCACCCTGATCTATCCGCCGGCGCGCATCGCCACTTTCGGCGTTGTATCCGGTCTTCTGGATCGCACGGCACCGCCACCGCAGCCCATCCGGATCATGTCGGAAGGTTATGGCCCCGGCAGCGGTTAGGCCGGGTCGTACCCTTATGCGCCCGCCTGCCAGCGCAGGGCGGCGCGCGCGATGCGCGCGCCAAACCGGCGCGCGGTTTCCGCATCGTCTTTGTCGATCATAAGCGTCTTGTCGCGCGATGATGTCGCCATCAGCCCAAGCGACGACCCATCGCGGTTGATGCCCTTGTTGGCCTTGTTGACCGGGGCGCCAATCTCATCCAGCCCGACCCAGATCATGGCGTGCTGGGCTGCGAATACCGACAACTGCATCAGGGTTGAAAGCTTGTCACCGCTTGGGAAAGTGGCGACGGTGAAACCGGCCGCGATCTTGTCGCGCCAGCGAAGCTCGGTCCAAAGATCGCCGCCGGTTTCATCCATGAAATCCTTAAACCTGGCGGCGGCACTGCCCATATAGGTCGGGCAGCCGAAAATGATCGCCCCCGCCCCGGCCAGAAGATCCCAGTCGGAGGGCTGCAAAGCTTCCACATCCACAAGGATCGCCTTGGCCCCTGCCACCGATGCCGCGCCGTCCGCAACATGCCGGGCAAGAACACGGGTATGTCCCGAACCGCTGACATAGGGAATGGCAATCTGCATGTGCCCGCCCTCAGACCGGGATCGCGGTGGTCTGGCGGACGGTCCTGAGCGCGAAAGACGAATGCATCTGCGCGACGCCGGGCAGCCGTGCAAGGTGCTGGCGGTGAATGCGGGCAAAATCCTCGGTATCCTCGGCCACGATCTTCAGCAGGTAATCGGCGGACCCCGCCATCAGGTGACATTCCAGAATGTCGGGAACCAGCTTGACCGCGCGTTCGAAAGCATCGAGCAACTCATCCGCCTGACCCGACAGCGTGATCTCGACAAAGACCGTTGTCGGCCGGTTCAGCTTGCGGGCGTTCAGAAGCGCCACAAAGCCCGAAATCACCCCTTCCGCCTCAAGCCGTTGCACGCGCCGGTGGCAGGCCGAGGCCGATAGGTTGATCCGCTCGGCCAGATCGGCGTTGGAGATGCGCCCATCCTTCTGAAGCGCTTGCAGGATCCTGCGATCCGTGGCGTCTAGCTGCATTGCGGCATAACTTTCTTCTAATTTATCCGACTTTTGTCGAATATTCGTGCACGAGCATTGCGAAATTCGCGCGATAATTCAATGCAATTGCGCACGGGAACGTACATTCTGTTAGCAGAATATACCTGGGAGGAGAAAATAATGAAAATCGGTTGCCCGAAAGAGATCAAGCCGCAGGAATTCCGTGTCGGCCTGACCCCGAATGCCGCGCGCGAAGCCATCGTCAACGGACATGACGTCTATATGGAAACCAATGCCGGAATGGGCGCGGGTTTCCCCGATGCCGATTACGTGGCGGCGGGGGCAAAGATCCTTGGGACGGCCAAGGAGGTTTTCGCAACCGCCGACATGATCGTGAAGGTCAAGGAACCGCAGGCGGTCGAACGCAAGATGCTGCGCGAGGGCCAGATCCTCTTTACCTACCTTCACCTCGCGCCGGACCCGGAGCAGACGCATGACCTGATCGCCTCGGGCGCGACCTGCATCGCCTATGAAACCGTGACCGACCGCAATGGCGGCCTGCCGCTTCTGGCGCCGATGTCCGAGGTTGCGGGGCGCCTTGCGCCGCAGGTCGGGGCATGGACGCTGCAAAAGGCCAATGGCGGGCGCGGCGT
>JAGRDO010000087.1:0-1552 GCA_020447005.1 Paracoccaceae bacterium | reverse complement strand
GGTGTCGTCGGCACCCATGCGGCCAAGATTGCGGCCGGGATGGGCGCGGATGTGACCGTGCTGGACCGTTCGATCCCGCGGCTGCGTTACCTTGACGATGTCTTCGGCGGCAGCTTCAAGACCAGCTACGCCTCGGCCGGCAACACGATCGAACTGGCGCGTCAGGCCGACATGATCGTCGGTGCGGTGCTGATCCCCGGGGCCGCGGCGCCGAAGCTGATCTCGAAGGCGCAGTTGAAAGAACTGAAGCCGGGCGCGGCGCTGGTTGACGTCGCCATCGACCAGGGCGGCTGCTTCGAGACCTCGAAGGCCACCACCCATCAGGACCCGATCTATGAGGTCGACGGCATCATGCATTACTGCGTGGCGAACATGCCGGGTGCGGTTGCGCGCACCTCGACCATCGCGCTTGGCAATGCGACGATGCCCTTCATGATCGCGCTTGCCAACAAGGGCTGGAAAAAGGCCTGTGCCGATGATCCGCATCTGCTGAACGGGCTGAACGTCCATGCCGGAAAGCTGACCTATGCGGCCGTGGGCGAAGCGCTGGGCCTGCCGGTGATCCCGGCACAGGACGCGCTGAAGATCTGATCCGCTTCGAAACACTTCCGTTCCGCGCGAGGGGGCAGCCCCCCGCGCGGATTTTTTTTGCGTCGATGACCGGTCGTCGGGATCAGACGCGGCATTCCGCATGTTCGGCGATGTCACCCGGATCGTCACAACCCGATCCACCGGGGACGCGCGGCTTGCTGCGCCCGCTGCCACTTCCGCCATTGTCGTCGTCGCTGCTGCGGCTGCCATCGCGTCCGCCGCGCCCGCGACCGCGGCGATCGATCTCGCCATGGCCGCTGTCGGCGACGATACTGGCCAGATCGGGCATTGCCGCAAAAACCGGGACCGGCGCCCCAAGCATCATGCAGGCCGCCGCAGTCATCATCATTGTCCGCTTCATCTTCTGTCTCCTTTCAGGGTTGCTAGGCAAGAAGACGATAGGAAACGGGCGGACTTGCGTGTACCGCCATGGGTCTTGCGGATTTGGCCCTTTGTGCCGGACCATCATCCCATGCGGGTCAGACCATCGTCCCATGACCCGTGACGTGAAAAAGCCCGCAACGCGGCGGGCCCTTTCTTCCAGTGTGTAAGTCGGTCTGCCCGGCGCTTACTTTTTCTTCAGCGCATCGCGGATTTCGGTCAACAGATCGATCTCGCTCGGTCCGGCCAGTGCCTCTGCGGCGGGTTCTTCGGCTTTCGCGGCCGCTTCCTTGACCCGGTTGACCATCTTGACCAGCATGAAAACCACCCATGCAATGATCAGGAAATTGATAACGGCAGTGATGAACGATCCATAGGCAAACACAGGCGCGCCGGCGTCACGGGCGGCGGCAAGGCTGGTGTAATCGCCGTCGCCGAGGTTCACAAAGAGATTTGAGAAGTCGATCCCGCCAGTCACCACGCCGATGATCGGGTTGATAAGGTCGCCGACAAGCGACGTCACGATTGCCGTGAACGCCGCGCCGATGATGATGCCGACGGCCATGTCCATGACATTGCC
>JAGRDO010000012.1:25865-26022 GCA_020447005.1 Paracoccaceae bacterium | reverse complement strand
CGGTGCCGGATTTCGAGGCGGCGCTGACCGGCGACATCCGTGGCAAGAAGATCGGTATTCCGCGCGAATACCGCATGGACGGGATGCCGGACGAGATCGAGAAGCTCTGGTCGGACGGCACCGCGATGCTGAAGGACGCGGGCGCCGAGATCGTCGA
>JAGRDO010000012.1:23625-25786 GCA_020447005.1 Paracoccaceae bacterium | reverse complement strand
ATGACGGGGTGCGCTATGGCCACCGTGCGAAGCTGGGCCAAGGCGACGGCATCACCGAGATGTATGAAAAGACCCGCGCCGAAGGCTTCGGGCATGAGGTGCAGCGCCGGGTAATGATCGGGACCTATGTGCTGTCGGCAGGGTTCTATGACGCCTATTACAACCGCGCGCGCAAGGTCCGCGCGCTGATCAAGCGCGACTTTGAAACCGTCTTTGCCGATGGTATCGACGCGATCCTGACGCCTGCGACCCCTTCGGCCGCCTTCGGGCTGGGCGAGATGGCCGATGCCGATCCTATCGCCATGTACCTCAATGACGTCTTCACCGTTACCGTCAACCTTGCCGGTCTTCCCGGCATCGCCGTCCCGACCGGACTTGACAGCAAGGGATTGCCGCTTGGCCTGCAACTGATCGGCCGGCCCTGGGAAGAAGGGGCGTTGCTGAATCACGCCTATGTGCTGGAACGTGCCGCGGGCTTTGTTTCCAAACCGGCAAAATGGTGGTAATCCGCCCGGAAATCGGGTGATCCGGGGGTCTGGGATGCGGATTTTCGTGGCTTTTACTGCTCTGGCGCTTCTGGCGGCCTGCCAGCCGCCGGTGCCTGACAGCCGCGTGGGCGGCGTCGGTTTCGACAACTATTCGGACTATCTGGCCCGCCGGGAAGCCGCGCTTGCGGGACAGACCCGGACCGCAGCTGCGCCATCCGCCCAACCGATCGTCCCGCCGGTTGCCGCCGCGCCCGCAGCCGGCATGACCGCGACCGGCGCGCCGACATCGGCCGATCTGGCCGGTGCGGGGATAACCGGGGGGGGCAACCTGCCCGCGCAGGTCCGGCCGGCGCCGACAGCCCTGCCTGCGCAACCGCAACAGCCCGCAGCCGCTGCCCTGCCCGCGCAGCAGGCCCCGTTACCCAACAATGCCGGTATTTCCGACGAGCAGGATTTCAGCGCGGTCTCGGGACGCGAGACGATCCAGTCCGACAAGGAACGCATCGCGGCGAACAAGTCGCAATATCAGCAGGTTGCGCCGTCCGCCCTGCCAGAGCGTGACGCATCCTCGGCTGGCGCCGTGAACCTTGTCGAATATGCGCTGAACGCCCCCAACCGGCTGGGCGAGGCGATCTATCCACGCTCAAAGATCCTGTTGTCGAACTGGCAAAAAAACTGCGCGCGATACGCAACGCCCGAGGACGCCCAGCAGGCCTTTCTGAAGGCCGGTGGCCCGGCGCGGGACGGCAAGAACCTTGATCCGGATGGTGACGGCTTTGCCTGCTACTGGGATCCCACGCCGTTCCAGAAGGTGCGCGGCTGAAGACGCTGGCCTATCCTTCGCCCAATTTCGGCGAAAGACGCGGCGGGGCGCGGCCCGATCTGATCGTGATCCACTACACCGCGATGGCGAGCTGTGCCGAGGCAAGGGCGCGGCTGTGCGATCCCGGCGCCGAAGTTTCCTCGCATTGGCTGATAGCCGAAGACGGCAAGGCCGAACAGCTGGTCGATGAGGCGCTGCGCGCCTGGCATGCCGGGGCCGGGGGGTGGGGCCGCGTCGGCGACGTCAATTCCCGTTCGATCGGGATCGAGCTTGCCAATACCGGCGACGCACCTTTCCCCGAACCCCAGATGGCGGCGCTGGAGCGGCTTCTGCGCGGCATCATGGGCCGCTGGGATATCCCGCCGGAAAGGGTCATCGGGCACAGCGATATGGCGCCGGACCGCAAACGAGACCCGGGGCCGCGTTTTGACTGGCGCCGTCTTGCCTTGCAGGGCCTGTCTGTCTGGCCCGTGGATGGCGGGCCTTCGGACCGGCGGTTTTCGGCGTCGCTCGAGGCGTTCGGCTATCCTGCCGCTGCCCCGGACGCCCTGCTATATGCGTTCCGCGATCGGTTTCGTCCATGGGCCAGGGGGGCCGAGGATGGCACGGATCGGGCCCTTGCCGCCGATCTTGCGCGGCGCTTTCCCGTTGACGCCAAGGCGGGCGGGGCCTAACTCCGGCTTCGTGCGGATGGCCGGATGACCGCGGGTCGCCCTTGGGCGAAACGAGGAAAGTCCGGACTCCATGAAGCGACGGTGCCGGGTAACGCCCGGCCGGGGAAACCCGAGGGAAAGCGCCACAGAGAAGAGACTACCCGTGTCCGCACGGGAAAAGGTGAAACGGTGGGGTA
>JAGRDO010000012.1:0-23581 GCA_020447005.1 Paracoccaceae bacterium | reverse complement strand
CCACCGGGAGCAATGCCAAATAGGGGCCTCGCGCGGGCTGATCGGGCAACCGATATCGCCGCAGGGACGCTTCAACCCGAGAGGCCCGGGTTGGCAGCTTGATCCCGCCGGTAACGGCGGGACCAGAGGAATGGTCATCCACGGGGTTTCGGCCCCCGGACAGAATCCGGCTTACAGGCCATCCGCACATTTTCTTCCCCGCCTCGGATCCTGACGCTATTGTGGTCCAAATCATGTAAGGAGTACGGCCATGAGTTTTGTCAGAACCCTCGCAACCCTCGCCATCGGTTTCGCAAGCGCCCGGGGATACGACAAGTATCGGAAGATGGGTGGCATGGAGGGTGTCAAGGACGCACTCAGGAAGGCAGGAGAGCCGGGCGGCGCCGTTGACCAATGGGGCCAGCAGGCCGAGAAGATGGGTCTGCCCGGCGGCGCGAAGATGGTACGGCAAATGTACGACCAGTTTGGCGGCGCCTCGGAGGCCGCCGAAGCCGGGATCGGCAGTCTGATCGGCTCGATGACCAGCGCCGCCACGGCGGGGGGCAAGGCCATGGGCGAGATGATCGAGGCGATGTCGGGGGCATTGCCCGCCTCTCCCATAGCCGAGGAAAACGCCCGCCTGATGATCCGCGCAATGATCCAGGCCGCCAAGGCCGATGGCGGCATCGACGCGGAAGAGCGGGCCAAGATACTCGATCACCTGACGGATGCCAGCGACGAGGAGATGGCCTTTGTCGAGGCCGAGCTGAACCGTCCGCTGGACCCGGCTGCCCTGGCAGAGGCGACCGGTGCGTCGATGCGCGAACAGGTCTATTCTTCGTCCCTGATGGCGATCCGGCTCGATACGCCCGCTGAACAGGTCTATCTCGACCAGCTTGCCGCGGCGCTGGGCCTTGACGCGGCCACGCGCGAGAGGCTGCACGCGGCAATAGGGCGCTAGCGGCGAAAATGCCGCGCGCGCAGCCGGATTTGCGGTTGACTCCGCCCGGCACCTCGCTAAAAGGCGGGCTTCAAGGATTTCGCCGGCGGCTTTGCCGTCTGGCCAGTGGAGAACGACAATGGCGAAGCCGACGACGATCAAGATCCGTCTGAACTCGACGGCGGGCACCGGGCACTTCTATGTGACCAAGAAGAATGCCCGCACCATGACCGAAAAGATGGTTGTGCGTAAGTACGACCCGGTCAAACGTGAGCATGTCGAATACAAGGAAGGCAAGATCAAGTAAGATCGCGCCGATCCCGGAAGCAAAAGAAGGCCGCGCAGTTGCGCGGCCTTTTTCATGTCATCTGCTCAGCCATTCGCGCCGGGGCAGGCGCGGACCGCAGCCAGCGCGCTGTCGCCGTCCTCGCGCGTCATGTACCGGCTCCAGGCCATGCGGTAGATGCGCCCCGTCCGGGCCTTGTTGACATATTCGGCGACAAGGCTGCGATCGGGCGCGTAGATCAGCATCCGGCCCGAGGTATCCTCTTCGACGATCATGTGACCGCTTTCGGTAAACTCCATCAGACCGTTGGTATCCGCGATGACCCGGTTTTCGCCAAGATCCTTGCCCATTGCGTCGGCATAGGGATTTGAAACCTCGCCGGTGCGGAAATCATAGATGCGCACGTCACTGTTGTCGGGGATAAAGCCACCGTTACCCTTGTTGATGACGTTGTTGTTGAAGATCGCAATCCTGTGGTCATCCAGCATGTCGATATCGTGCTGGGTCAGCCACGGCCCCTGTTTCAGCCAGACGATCTTGTCGGTCGACGGCCGGTAAAGAAGCGCGAGTGACCGGTGCCGTGCCGAAACGAACAGATCGCCCTTTTTCCAATAGGGCCCGTCGGCCAGCACGGGCTGGATATCGTTGGTATGCATCGGATCGGCGATGATGTTCTGCCAGATAAGGTCGGTGCGTCCGTTCTCGATCAGGATCTGCGCCAGCGACTTCTGGAACAGAATTTCGCCCTCGGGTGAAATCTGGGTCAGCGCGTCGTCGCGGAAGCCTTCCACTTTGGCGATCTTTGTCGGCTCCAGAAGGGCGGGGGCCCAGAAGTTGCCGTCGGCATCGACATTCAGCGAATGGTGCAGGATTGCGCCATCCTGCCGCCACTGCATCTCGCCGCAGGCGGACAGAGCGATCAGGGGCGAAAACTGGCCATGGAACAGGAACCGGCCATCGGGCATCAGGATCGGATGCATCACGCGGAAGCGGTGATTGGTCCATTCGGTGAATGAGATGAGCTTGCTGGTGCGCGGTGCATCCGCCAGAAGCGCCTCGGCATCCGGTTCCCAGCGGTGCACGACCTCCAGCGTCGAGAGATCCACAAGCTCTGCCACCGAGAGGTCGACGTCCCGGTCGATCCGGCTGAGAAGCAGATAGCCCGAGATGCCGGACGTATCGCCATGCCTGGTCCAGCCGCCCGGCAGATCGGCAAGGCGCGCGGAAAGGTCCGCCGCGCGCGGTTCCCCGTCGGGTTTCAGCGTATCGCGGAGGAAGTTCGGAAAATCCGCAACCGAATAGGCCGCATCACCGACCCATGAATACTTCGCACCGAATTCCGGACTGGTGCGGGCGCGGGTCTCGTTCATCACGATGGTGCCGAAATAGACGGCTCCGGCGATGCCAAGCATGGCCAGAAGCAACACCAGCCAGGTCGAAACCTTTGAAAACAGAAAACGCTCCATTGTCCTCCTTGGTGCCGGTTTGCGGCCACCCTTGAACGTGAAGCTTAGCCACTCGGCACCGGCTGCCCAAGCCCCGATCGCACCACGCCCGCCAGGAATGCGTGATCGCCGACAATCCGGCCATATTTCCGTGAATGGTGACACAGTCCGACAAAAAAGGCCGCCCGAAGGCGGCCTTTCCCGATCACGTGTCTTGCAGATTACTCGCGATTGCCGAGGAATTGCAGAAGGAACATGAACATGTTGATGAAGTCGAGATAGAGGTTCAGCGCCCCCATGATCGCCGACTTGCCAAGCCATTCGGAATCACCGTGCTGGGCGTGGGCAATATAGGTGTTCTTGATGCTCTGCGTGTCATAGGCGGTAAGGCCCGCGAAGATCAGAACACCAAGCGCCGAAATCGCCAACTGCACGATGCCCGACCCAAGGAAGAGATTGACGATCGAGGCCACGAGCAGACCGATCACGCCCATGATCAGGAACGATCCCCAGCCCGAGATGTCCTTCTTCGTCGTGTAGCCCCAAAGCGAAAGGCCCGCGAAGGCGATGGCGGTGATCAGGAAGGTCTGCACGATCGACATGCTGGTATAGACCAGGAAGATCGAGCTGATCGAGACGCCCATGGTCGCCGCGAAAGCGAAGAACATCAGTTGCGCGGCAGCGGCCGACACCCGGTTGATCATTGCGCCGAAGGCAAAAACGAAGGCAAGCGGCGCGAACATCACCACCCAGCGCAGCGGCGACATGTAAAGCGTCTCGCCAAAGCTGGTCAGCATTGTGCCATTACGAAGCTGACCCACTGCCAGTGACGGATCGGTCGTCGAGGCAAGGCCCGCGATCGCCCAGGCCGCCAGCGCGGTCAGCAGCATGCCCACGGACATCAGCCCGTAGACCTTGTTCATATGGGCGCGAAGCCCTTCATCGATCGCAAGCGTCCGGGTGCCTGCCCGGCCGGCGCGGATCGTGTCAAATTCAGCCATCAAAGCCTCCAGATGCGTTTCCTGCGGGTGCATCAAGAATATGCACCCTCGGTGGGAATATCGGCAAGAATGGCCGCGTTTTCAAGGACGCGGGGGTGAATAGCGTGGTTTTTTAGCGGCGCCAATGCGCGGGCACATCCCAGAAAGGACGGCGGGCTTCCTCGGCGGCTTCCGACCGGGTAACGCCGATGTCATGAAGGATCTGGTCGCTGAGCTTCTCCAATTCCTTGCGCTGACGGCGCAGCGCGGTGACTTTGGCGGTGCGGTACGCAATCCCAGCGCGTAGCGGGGATATCAGGCGACTAAGTACATGATCCACGGGTTTCTCCTTGAACTGTGATGAATCAGGCTCTGTTCATCAAAATGCTTGATCAGGTTCGGTCATTATGGTTGTTTACGAAAACGAATGATTGTGCGGAAAACCATCAAGGAATGTGATAGTGGCCAGGAACCTCGATCTGACAGCGCTCAGGGCCTTGGTGGCCGTCGCGGATGCGGGCGGCGTGACCCGCGCGGCCGGGCTTTTGAACCTGACGCAATCGGCGGTCTCGATGCAGATCAAGCGGCTGGAGGAAGGGCTCGGCCAGACCTTCTTCACGCGCGCTCAGCGAAAGCTGACGCTGACGCAGGAGGGCGAGCTGCTGGCGCAATACGCACGCAAGATGCTCGTCCTCAATGACGAAGCACTGGCAAGGCTGACCGGTTCCGATTGCCGGCCCGAGATTCGGCTGGGCGTGCCATATGACATTGTCTATCCGGCGATCCCCCGTGTCTTGCAGCAGATCGCCGCGATCTACCCATGTGCCCGCGTCAATCTTGTTTCCTCCTTCACCGCGATGCTGAAGGAGGGCTTCGAGAAGGGCGAGTTCGACCTGATCGTCACGACCGAGGAAGCCCCGGGCGAAGGCGGTTCCGTCATTGGCAATCTGCCGCTGGTCTGGGTCGGCGCGCCTGGGGGCGTCGCGTGGCATCAAAGACCGTTGCGGCTGGGCTTCGAAGAAAGTTGCCGGTTCCGTCCGATCGCCATTGCGGCGCTGGATCGGGCGGACATCCCCTGGGAGATGTCTTTCACCGGCCGGTCGAACGAGACGATTCAGGCCATGGTCGCCGCCGATCTGGCGGTGACGGTAAGGATGCGCGGGCTTCTGCCCGAGGGCACGGTCGAAGTTCGCGGCCAAGGCGAGCTCGCCCCGCTCGGGTCGATGAATATTTGTCTTTATGACGCCGGTGTCATGCGTGGCGCTGTCACGGATTGCCTGAAGGCCGAGATCACCGAAGCCTATTCGACCTCTGCGACCCGTATCACGACCTTGCCGGTTGATTTGCGCTCGCGCAGGGTGGACAGCGCCTCGGTCGCGCTTTCCAGCGGGAAAGTATGAGAAACATGGGGCCGCAGCAGGCCTTCGCCGTACCAACCGAAAAGGGTTGAGAGGCTGCCGGTCAGAACCTCGGGGCGGAACTTCAGATAGCCGCCCCAGTAAAGGCCATGGACGGTGATGTTCTTGACCAGCAGATGGTTCGCGGCGATCTGCGGAACCCGGCCGCTGGCAAAGCCGATGACGACAATGCGGCCGTCGGGATTCGTGGCGCGGAACGCGGCATCGAACTGTTCGCCGCCGATCGGGTCATAGACCACATCGGCCCCACCCAGTGCCCGGACCCTGTCACGCAGGTTGTCGGCCTCGCTGTCGATAAGGTGGTCCGCGCCGGCGGCCTTCGCTGCGGCAAGCTTGTCCGCACCGCGCGCCGAGGCGATCACCGTCGCCCCCATTCGCTTGCCGATCTCGACCGCCGTCAGCCCGACCCCGCCCGCCGCCCCGAGGACAAGCAGCGTTTCGCCCGGCCGCAGCCTTGCCTTGTGGTGCAGGGCGACGTGGCTCGTGCCATAGGCGATCTGGAAGGCGGCGGCGTCGTCAAAAGGCATCGCGTCGGGAAGTGCGACGCAGCGGGCGACTTCGAAACACCCGTATTCGGCAAGACCGCCCGAATTGGCGAATACGGCGACGCGGGTCCCCGGGGCAGGTCCAGCCGTTCCGGGTCCAAGGGCGTCTACCCAGCCGACAGGTTCCATCCCCAGCGTTACGGGCGGTTCGGGCCTTTCCTGATACCGTCCGTCGATCATCAGAAGATCGGCAAAGTTCAGGCCGCAGGCCGCGATCCGCAGCCGGAGTTCGCCCTGTCTGGGTTCAGGCATGGCCAGAGTCTGCAGATCTGGTGCAGTGCCGAACTGCCCGACCGTCAACGCCTTCATCCCGCATCCTTCAATGTTTGCCGATAGCTACGGGCAAGATTGCCCTGTTGCAAGTCTGGCCACCGGATCCGCCGCCGGGGTCAGTTTTTGCAATCTGCACATGGGCAGAGCTATATTTGCAATTTGCAATGCAAAATGGAAAGTGATGGAAGGCGAACCTGTTCGGCGCCGTGACTTTTAGGATGTCTCTGGGCCTTTATGTCACAAAAGATCGCAGAATCTTGGCCCTATGGTGCATTTGGAAAAAAATATTCCCGAAATGATTGAAAATGAGTTAGGTTGGCACAGTTCTTGCTTGTACCTTAGTCAGTAGATGAGTGGAGGGATGAAATGAAGCACGTAGTTGATGTCCATGTCGGGAAACGCGTTCGCCACAGGCGCTGGATGGTTGGAATGACCCAACAGCAACTTGCTGAAAAGGTCGGGATCAAGTTTCAGCAAATCCAGAAATACGAAACCGGTATGAACCGGATTTCCGCGTCGCGCCTTTGGGATATCTCGGATGCTCTGGGCGTGCCGGTCAGCTTCTTCTTTGAAGGTCTCGACGCACGTTCGCAAGCGCTTGAAGAAATTGACGGCGACATTCTGGCCGACAAGGAAGCGCTGATGCTGGTCCGTACCTACTATGCCATTCCCGAGGCGCAGCGCCGCCGACTGTTCGATCTGGCAAAGGTTCTGTCCGAAGCTGCCTGACAGTGCTTGACGCATGCGGCACGAGGGGTCTACGGCTTCCGCAGTGAACGCCGGAGACCCAATGCCCCTTTCTGATGCCGAAAAGACCGATATCGTCAAGACCGCCCATATGCTGGCGGATGCGGCGCGCGTGGCAACGCTGGAGCATTTCCGCTCGGAAGAGTTGACGGCCGAAAACAAGGTCACGACGCATTTCGATCCGGTTACAATCGCGGACCGCGCCGCCGAAAAACAGATGCGCGAAATCCTGGCAAAGCGCCGGCCGTCGGATTCGATCCTCGGCGAGGAATACGGGGCCACTACCGGCACGTCCGGCCTGACTTGGGTGCTCGATCCGATCGACGGAACGCGGGGATACATGTCGGGTTCGCCGACCTGGGGCGTGCTGATATCCATCGCCGATGCGTCCGGCCCGATCTTTGGCATCATTGACCAACCCTATATCGCCGAACGGTTCTGGGGCGGGTTTGGGGATGCCGGTGTTGCAGGGCCGATGGGACGGAAGGCTTTGAAAACCCGTGGGCCGCGTGGACTGTCGGATGCCGTGCTCTACACGACTTTTCCCGAGGTCGGCAGCCCGGAGGAGGGGGCCGCCTTCGTAAAGGTAAAGGCCAGATCGCGACTGACGCGCTATGGTCTGGACTGTTACGCCTACGCGATGGTTGCGGCGGGTCAGGTCGATCTGGTGATCGAGGCCGGACTGCAACCCTATGACATCCATGCGCCGATTGCCGTGATCGAGGCGGCTGGCGGCATTGTCACGAACTGGCAGGGCGGCAAGGCGCATGAAGGGGGCCGCGTTTTGGCCGCGGCGAACCGGGAAATCCATGCCGAGGCTTTGGCCGTACTGAATTCGTGAGCGATTTGTCGGGAATCCCGGAAACACTGTTCGGCTTTGGGATATGGCAATTTCAGACGACGCTGCTTAATTTGTGTCTGCCGGGTGAGTCCTTACCCCTTCTGTCGTCCGGCTGTTCCCGATAGGCCGAAGGGGCTGACCGAAGGGAACCGCTATGTCCTCATCCCCGGAAACACTGATCCGCAATGCCCGCGTCATCGTCACCATGGACCGTGACCGCAATGAACTGGCCGATTCCGACATCCTTGTTCGGGACGGTGTGATCACAAAGATCGGCGCGGCCCTTTCGACGCAGGGAAACATCGTCGATGCACGGGGTTGCGTGGTGACGCCGGGGCTCGTCAATACGCACCATCACCTTTACCAGACCCTGACGAGGGTGGTACCGGGCGGGCAGGACGCGCTTCTGTTCGGCTGGTTGAAAACGCTTTATCCGATCTGGGCGCGGTTCGGCCCCGAGGAAATGCGGATCTCGGCGCTTGTCGGTCTGGCCGAATTGGCGCTGACAGGGTGTTCACTGACCTCGGATCACCTGTACCTCTACCCGAACGGGTCGCGACTGGATGACACCATCGACGCCGCAGGCGAGATCGGTCTGCGCTTCCATCCGACGCGCGGCGCGATGAGCATCGGCGAAAGCGCCGGAGGGTTGCCGCCCGACGCGCTGGTTGAGCGAGAGCGCGCGATCCTCGATGACATGCTTCGGGTCGTGGATACCTTCCACGATCCCGCCGAAGGCGCAATGTTGCGTGTCGGCCTTGCACCTTGCTCGCCCTTTTCGGTCAGCCGGGAGTTGATGCGCGACGCGGCCCTTCTGGCGCGTGACAAGGGCGTCATGCTGCACACGCATCTGGCGGAAAACGACGAGGATATCGCCTATTCGCTGGCGAAGTTCGGCTGCCGCCCGGGCCAGTATGCCGAGGATCTCGGCTGGACCGGGGATGATGTCTGGCATGCCCACTGCGTCAAGCTCGACAGTTCGGAAATTGATCTTTTTGCCCGGTCCCGCACCGGTGTCGCGCATTGTCCATGTTCGAATTGTCGCCTTGGATCGGGCATCGCCCCTGTCCGGAACATGCGGGACCGGGGTGTCAATGTGGCGCTTGGGGTCGACGGGTCCGCGTCGAATGACGCGGGCAACCTGATTTCCGAGGCGCGCCAGATGCTCTTGTTGCAACGGGTGGCCAATGGCGCGGATGCCATGGCCGCGCGCGAGGCGCTGGAGATCGCGACGCTGGGCGGGGCGCGGGTTCTCGGGCGCGCTGATTGCGGTTCGATCGAACCCGGCAAACGCGCCGACATCGCTGTCTGGGACGTTTCGGGTATCGAGGCGGCGGGCGCGTGGGATCCGGTGGCGGCGCTGGTCCTCAGCGGCCCGGCCCGGGTGCGCGATCTCTTCGTCGAAGGCCGGCAGGTCGTTCGCGAGGGCCAGATCGCGACCATCGACCTTCCGCGGGTCATCGCCGATCAGAACCGTCTGGCCCGTCGGCTGATGGGGTGATCGCCGCCCGCGCTGGCGGAAACGCCGCGACGGCAGGAATTCCTCTGCGCGACGATCCGGGTGGGGTGACGATCCGGGTGGGTTCAGGCGAGTGCGATTTGCCTGCCCGCGACCCAAACGGCGCGCGTCGCGCGATCGTCGCCCATCATGATCGTCGGGAACAGCGCTTCCCAGATGTCCGATGCACGCGATGAACGCTGTGCTATGGCCGGTGTCGAGGCAAGGTCGATCACGATGATGTCCGCCTCCATTCCCGGCGCCAGATTGCCGATCCGGTCGTCGGCATGCAGCGCACGGGCGGACCCTTGCGTTGCCAGCCACCAAAGTTCGGACGGGTGAAGCGGGCGGCCGCGCAACTGCGCGACCTCATAGGCCGCGGCCATGGTCCGCAGCATCGAAAAGGACGACCCGCCGCCGGTATCCGTTGCCAGCCCCACGCGGAGGCCGGATTTCGTCAACCCGTCCATGTCGAAAAGCCCCGAGCCGATGAAGGTGTTCGATGTCGGGCAGTGGATCAGGCTTGGATCCACCTCTTTCATCCGGTCGATCTCGCGCGGCTCAAGATAGATCGCGTGGCCATAAAGCCCGCCCTTGCCCAGCAGCCCGTGCCTTTCATAGGTGTCCAGATAGTCCCGCGCCGTCGGGAACAGCGACTTGACCCAGGCGACCTCGTCCGTCTGTTCGGAAAGATGGGTCTGCATCAGGCAATCGGGATATTCGCCCCAGAGCGCCCCGAGTGCGGCAAGCTGATCCTCGGTGGAGGTCGGGGAAAACCGAGGTGTGATCACATAGGATATCCGATCCACGCCGTGCCATTTTTCGATCAGGCGTTTGCTGTCGTCATAGGCGGATTGCGGCGTGTCGCAGAGGCCTTCGGGTGCGTTGCGGTCCATGCAGGTCTTGCCGGCATAGGCGCGCAGGCCGCGAACCTGTGCTGCACCAAGGAACGCATCGACGCTTTCAGGATGAATGGTACTGTATGAGCAGACCGTCGTCGTGCCGTTTGCCAGCGTCAGATCGAAATATCGCCCCGCAATTTCGGCGGCATAGGCGGGATCGGAAAACCTCATCTCCTCGGGAAAGGTATAGGTGTTCAACCAGTCGATCAGGCGCAGGCCCCAACTCGCGATCATCGCGGTCTGGGGGTAGTGAACATGGGCATCGATGAACCCCGCCGAAATCAGCGCATTGCCGTAATCATGCTGGCGCGCCTGCGGATGGGCGTTGCGCAGGGTGTCGGCCTCGCCGACCGCGGTGATGCGGCCATTTTCGATCAGGACGGCCCCCCGCGACGAATGCCGCGCCGCATCGATACCGCCGGTCATCGGATTGCCGCTGTAGAAAAGTGTCTGCCCGATCAAAAGGTCTGCCATTCTGCTCCGCCGTCACAGTGCCGTTACCGGCACAGTCTAACCACTCTGCTGGCGCCGGGAAATCCGGCCTTTGCCCCTGTTTCTTTGAAACTCCTTCCGATAATGTCCCGGTAATTGCGCAGGAGGCACCATGGCGGATACCGAGGAAGAGGTCGTCGAACGGGACGAGGACGAATATGCCCTCGATACCGACGTCGTCGATGCGATCCTCGAAGCCGCGCATGCCGGTGATGCCGACGCGATAGACGGGCTGATGGAGCCGCTTCACGCGGCCGACATTGCCGACCTTCTGGAACAGGTCGACTCGTCGGATCGTGCCGCGCTGATCGGGCTATGGTCGCGCGGGATCGACGGCGAGATCCTGTCGGAACTCGACGAATCCATCCGCGAAGAAGTGATCGAGCTTCTGCCGCACGAGGTCCTGAGCGAGGCGGTGCGCGAACTTGATTCCGATGACGTCGTCGACCTGATCGAGGACCTCGAGGAACCACAGCAGGAACGCATTCTCGGCGCGCTGGCCGAAAGCGACCGGGTCGCGGTCGAACAGTCGCTGACCTACCCGGAATACTCTGCCGGACGCCTGATGCAACGCGAGGTCGTGACCGCGCCGGAACATTGGACGGTGGGCGAGGCCATCGATTTTCTGAGAAATGCCAAAGAGTTGCCGGATCAGTTTTATCACATGATCCTGATCGATCCGCGCTGGCATCCGACCGGCTACGTGACGCTGGGCAAGCTCTTGTCCTCAAAGCGCGGGGTGAAGCTGACCGACATCGCCGAGGAAAGTTTCCGCACCATCGACGTGCTGGAGGAGGAAGGCGATGTCGCCTATGCCTTCAACCAGTATCACCTGATCTCTGCCCCGGTTGTGGACGAGAATGAACGGCTTGTCGGTGTGATCACAATCGATGACGCCATGGCCGTTCTTGATGAAGAGCATGAAGAAGACATCATGCGGCTTGCCGGTGTCGGCGACGGATCGCTTTCGGACAGTGTGATCGAGACGACGAAACAGCGGCTGCCATGGCTGGCGGTGAACCTCGTCACGGCAATCCTTGCCTCGGTCGTGATCGCGCAGTTCGAAGGGGTGATCGCCCAGATCGTGGCGCTGGCGGTGCTGATGCCGATTGTCGCCTCGATGGGGGGCAATGCCGGAACACAGGCGCTGACCGTCGCGGTCCGCGCGATCGCGACCCGCGACCTGACCGGCTCCAACGTCTGGCGCGTCGTTCGGCGCGAGGTGATGGTGGGTCTTTTCAACGGGCTTCTTTTTGCCGTCGTCATGGGGGTCGTCGGCTGGTTCTGGTTCGGTTCGGCCATGATCGGCAGCGTTTTGGCGGCTGCGATGGTCGTCAATCTTGTCGTCGCGGGTTTGGCGGGAATTCTGGTGCCGGTCACGCTTGAAAAGGCGGGCGTCGATCCCGCTTTGGCGTCGGGCGCCTTTGTGACCACCGTCACGGATGTCGTGGGTTTCTTTGCCTTTCTCGGCCTTGCGGCGGCGGTCTTGCTGTGACCCTTTCCGAGATCAAGAAACAGGCCCGTGCCGAGGCGTTCGCCCGCAGAAAAACCGCCTTTGCCACGCGCCAGGCCACTGACAGCGCGGTTCTGCGCGAGGTGCTGGCAAGGCATTCCGGCGCGATCCTTTCGGGCTATATGCCGATGCGGACCGAGATCGACTGTCTTCCCGCAATGACGGCGCACAAGGGCCCGGTCTGCGTGCCGGTCATTCAGGCCCCCGCGACGCCGCTGCAATTCCGGGAATGGACCCCGGACACCAAAATGGTCACGGGCACCTTCGGCGCCGAGATCCCCGAGACCGGGGACTGGCTTGATCCCGATATCCTGATCGTCCCCTTGCTGGCCTTTGACCGGCAGGGGTACCGGCTTGGCTATGGGGGCGGCTTCTATGACCGGACGCTGGAGCGGTTGCGGACCCGAAAACCGGTGATCGCGATCGGTTTTGCCTTTGCCGCGCAAGAGGTCGCGCAAGTGCCGATCGAAGCCACCGACCAGCCGCTCGACCTGATCGTGACCGAAGCGGAAACGATCGGCCCGGCGCCTCGCGGCTAGCGAAGGAAAAGCCAAAGGCCGGTCAGGGCAAGGACCAGCGCGAACGCGATGTCGATCAGGCCCGTCCCGCCCCGGCGGCGCAACGACCGCATCAACCGGTCCCCGCCAGAGTATAGGCAAGAAAGGCCACAAGATTGTTGGCCGTAAAGATGAGGCTGATCGTCAGGGCCGTGGCGGAGGTTTGAACATGAAACTGGGAAAACATCATCATAATAATAGGGTACGCCTTGGGGTTAAGTAAGAAGATTAACCCGCCACCGGTGATGCCGACGGGTTCCGGAGTGGCGCTGTCCCCGTTCAGCCCAGCGCGCAGAAACCCCCAGGCGAGCCAAAGGACATAGGCTGTCCCGGCCAGGCGAAGCAATGCGAGAAACTGCGGCGCCGTGGCTGACGCCTTGGCAAAATCCAGACCGATCGCGAAGGTAACGACGATCGTCGCCGCATGGTACCCGGCCAGGGCCGGCAGGGCGGCGCGAAACCCAAATCGCGCGCCCGTGGCGGCAAAGAACAGGTTTCCCGGCCCCGGGCTGTAGGCAAGGGGCGCGAGGAAAAGGATCAGGCGGCAAGGTCGGCGGGTGTCCTATCGGGCCTTTCGGTGTTTTGCGAAGGTCTCGTCCCGCATGACGCGCGAGGCGACCCGTTTCCTGCGTAATCGCAAGGCTTGCCCTTGCCCCTTGCGCCGTCTAGGCAGGGCGCATGAAGCTGTTGTTTCTTGGCGACGTTATGGGCAGGGCAGGGCGCGCGGCGGTGACGCAGCGCCTTCCGGGTCTGCGTGACGAACTCGGGCTCGATTTCGTCGTGGTGAACGGCGAAAACGCGACCGCGGGCGCGGGGCTGTCCGCCGACCACGCAAAGGCCATACTGGCCGCCGGGGCGGATTGCATCACGCTTGGCGATCACGCTTTCGACCAGAAGGACATGATGGGGTTCATCGAGGCCGAACCGCGCATTCTCCGCCCGCTGAACTACGCAAAAACCGCGCCCGGCAAAGGCGCGAGGGTTTTCGAGGCCAAGGGCGGGCGGCGTGTGCTGGTCGCCCAGGTTCTCGGGCAGGTCTTCATGAAACGGCCCTTCGACGATCCGTTTTCGGCCATCGACGGGGCCCTGCGCATGCACCCCCTCGGCGGCGCCGTTCAGGCCGCGATCGTCGACATCCATTGCGAGGCCACAAGCGAAAAGATGGGTATGGGCCATTGGTGCGATGGCAGGGCAAGCCTTGTCGTCGGCACCCATACGCATGTTCCCACCGCCGATGCCCAGATCCTGTCGGGCGGCACGGCATTCCAGTCCGATGCGGGAATGTGCGGCGACTACAACTCGGTCATCGGGATGGATAAGCTTGAGCCGATGCGGCGCTTCGTGACCGGCATGGCCAAGGAACGCTTTACCCCTGCCAATGGCGAAGCGACCCTGAGCGGGGTCGCGGTCGAGACCGACGACAAATCCGGGCTGGCAACAAAGGTGCGGATGATCCGCATTGGCGGTCGGCTGGAACCAACGCTTGCCTGAGATGCGGACGCGCGGGCCGGTGGGCCGGGCGCCGCTTGCCCAATTGCTGCACTGCCGTATGATCACCGCGAATCTATCCGGGTTAGGTGAATGATCCCATTGCCCCTTTCGCCCGACGGTCAGGCAATCCTTTCGCTTCTGATCGTTGCTGGCATGTTTGTCATGTTCGTGCGTGAAAGATTTCCGACCGAGGTCGTGGCAATCAGCGGCGCGGCGGTTTTTCTGGTCCTTGGCATCCTGCCCTATGATCTCGCGCTGAAATCACTGACCAACCCGGCGCCGTGGACGATCACGGCCATGTTCCTGATCATGGGGGCGCTGGTGCGCACCGGTGTTCTGGAATGGCTGACCCACACGGCCGAGGCGAATGCCGACTACCGGCCAACCGTGACGCTGGTCATTCTGTTCGGTTTTGTTGCCCTCGCCTCGGCCTTTCTCAACAACACCCCTGTCGTGGTGGTGATGATCCCTGTCATGGTGTCGATCGCCCGCAAATTGGGTGTTTCGGCATCCAAGCTGCTGATCCCGCTGTCTTATGCGGCGATCCTTGGCGGCACCGTCACGCTGATCGGCACCTCGACGAACCTTCTGGTCGACGGTGTCGCCAAGGCGCAAGGGCTGAAGCCCTTCTCGATCTTCGAGATCACCCCGCTCGGAGCTTTGCAGGTGTTCGTCGGCATGATCTATGTCACCACCATCGGCCGCCGCCTCTTGCCCGACCGGCAGTCGATGGGCGGGATGCTCAGTGACCGGCGCAAGCTGAAATTCTTCACCGAAGTGGCCGTGCCCGAGGATTCGCGCCTTGTCGATCAGCGGGTTCTCGACATCGAACTCTTCAAGCGCCCCGGTGTCCGTGTCATCGACGTTCTGCGCGGGGATGCGTCGCTGCGCCGCAATCTCGATCCCGTCGTGCTGGAACCGGGCGACCGCGTGGTGCTGCGCACCGAGATGGCCGAACTTCTGGGTCTGCAGGAGAACCGCGACATCCGGCTGGTGGACAAACTGTCCTCGGTCCAGACGGAAACCGTCGAGGTCCTGATTTCGCCGGGTTGCAGGATGATCGGCCGCAGCCTTGGGGAATTGCGTCTGCGCCGCCGCTACGGGGTCTATACGCTCGCCGTGCACCGGCGCGACCAGAATATCGGCCGACAGCTTGACGATCTGGTTGTCGTGGTCGGCGACACCCTTCTGCTCGAAGGCGCGCCCGAGGACATTCAGCGGCTCGCCGCGGACATGGATCTGGTGGATGTGACCAAGCCGACGGTAAAGGCCTATCGCCGCTCGAAGGCGCCCGTCGCCTTTGCGGTGCTGGCCGGGATCGTGATCCTTTCGGGCATCGGCGTCGCGCCGATCCTGTCGCTTTCCGTCGTAGGCGTGGCCATCGTTCTGCTCGCCCGCTGCATCGACGCGGATGAGGCATTTTCCTTCATCGAGGGCCGTCTTCTGGCGCTCATCTTCGGGATGCTTGCCGTCGGGGCCGCGCTTGATCATTCCGGTGCCGCGCGCCTTGTCGTCGGCTGGATCAGCCCCTTCCTGACCGGTCTTCCACCGCAGATAATTGTCCTTGCCGTCTATCTTCTGGCGATGGTCCTGACCGAGATCGTGTCGAACAACGCCGTGGGCGTGATCTTCACACCTGTGGCGATCGAACTTGGCCATTCGCTGGGCCTTGATCCAAGGGGGCTTGTCGTCGCCGTGATGTTCGCCGCATCGGCGGCCTTTTCGACACCGATCGGCTATCAGACGAACATGCTGGTCTACGGTCCGGGCGGATACCGGTTTTCCGACTACCTGAAGGTCGGCATCCCGCTCAATCTCTTGCTCGCCGTCACTGCCAGCATCGCGATCCCGCTCCTCTGGCCCCTCTGACGCGTCTGGCGTGGGGCCGGGGGGGGCTTCTCACCAGGACGGTGGCACACCGGCTTTCTTCCGGCGCAAAACACACCCGCCAAAGGCAATCGCGAGCATTCGCGGGGAACCCGCGAAAGCGAGGTATCGTGTCGCGCCGGAACGGCGCGGCTATCGGATCAGAGCGGCCAGACCACAAGGATCATCGGCAAGGCGACGGCGATGACCAGGATTTCCAGAGGCAGGCCGATGCGCCAGTAATCGCCGAACGCATAGCCGCCCGGGCCCAGGATCAGCATGTTGTTCTTGTGCCCGATCGGCGTCAGGAAGGCCGAGGAGGCGGAGATCGCAACCGCCATCAGAAAGGGATCGGGCGAGGCCCCGAGCGCGGCGGCCATGGCGATGCCGACCGGGGCGGCGACGATGACGGTTGCGGTGTTGTTGAGCACGTCAGACAGCGTCATCGTGACCACCATCAACAACAGCAGCGCCACCCATGCGGGGGCGCCCTGCGTGACGCCAAGGATTGCGGCCGCGATCAGATCGGTGCCGCCGGTTGCCTCAAGCGCCGCGCCGAGCGGGATCATCGAGCCCAGAAGCACGATCACCGGCCATTCGATGTGATCGTAGACCTCGCCAAGCGGCAGGATTTCGGTCGCGACATAGCCCACGACCACGGCCCCGAGCGCGATCGGCAGGCTGACCAGCCCGATGCTCGCGGCGACGACGGCGCCCGCAAAGATCGCGATTGCCGGAAGGGCGTGACCATGGCGGGTCATTGCCAGCCCGCGTTCGGCCAGCGGCAGGCAGCCCATCCATTCGACGACCTCCTCCGGCCGGTCGGCCGGTGCCAGCAGCAGCAGGATATCGCCCGCCCGGATCTTGGCCTTGCGCAGAAGGCCGGTCACACGTGTGCCGCGCCGCGATATTCCCATCAGGACCGTGCGGTGGCGCCAGACGAGGCCGACACTTTCGACTGTCTTGCCTCGGATGCGGGCGTCTGCCGGCACGACCGCCTCTATAAGGGTGAAACCGGCCTTTTGCGCCTCCATGTACGTGGCGTGGCGGCTGTCCGCAAAGTCAAGCTTCAGGGCGGCGCGAAACTCGTCCAGGGCGGCCACATCGGCTTCGACAAGGATCAGGTCGCCCTCTGCCAGCTCGGTCTCGCGCGATGCGCCGTAGCGCCGCCTGCCATCGCGGACAAGGGCCATGACGGTGACATCGGCCTTGTCGCTTTCGTCGTAAAGCGCCGCCATGGGCCTGCCGACAAGCTGCGAGGATTTCGGCACGGCCAGTTCGGCAACATAGACCGATGAGGCGCGCTCGCCCCCGGTGACGTCGCGCGCGGGGATCAGGCGCCAGCCGACCAGCGCCACGAAAGCCAGCCCGGCCAGCGCCACGACCCCGCCGACCGGGGCGAAATCGAACATCGAGTAGCTTTTCCCCAGCGCGTCCTCGCGGATTGTCGCGATGATGATGTTCGGGGGGGTGCCGATCAGCGTCACCATGCCGCCGAGGATCGTCGCGAAGGACAAGGGCATGAGCGACAGGCCCGGGCTGCGCCCGGCCTTGCGTGCCGCGGCGACATCGACCGGCATCAGCAACGCCAAGGCCGCGACGTTGTTCATGAAGGCCGACAGGATGCCGCCGACCGACCCCATGATCGCGATATGGGCCCCGAGGCTGCGCGTGGCGTCGATGAACCTGCGTGTGATCAGCAGAACGACGCCCGCGCGCGTCAGACCCGCGGACACCACGAGGACCAGCGCCACGACCAGCGTCGCGGGGTGGCCAAAGCCCTCGAAAGCGGTCTTGGCAGGCACGACCCCAAGGATTACCCCGGCGATCAGGGCGGTAAAGGCAACCAGATCATAGCGCCAGCGCCCCCAGATCAGCGCCCCGAAAACCGCGGTGAAAAGCGAAAAGAGAATGATCTGGTCCTGGGTCATGCGCGGCCCCTCCGTTTGCCCAAGTCAATCGGGTATGGCGCCGTGATGCAACCCGAGGGCGGGCTTGCGGGCGGGTAGCCGGCTGACATATAGAGGCGCGAAACCCGAAAGTTTGACGGAGAAGGTCATGGCCGGCCATTCAAAATGGGCCAATATCCAGCACCGCAAGGGGCGCCAGGATGCGGCACGTTCGAAACTGTTTTCCAAGCTCGCGAAGGAAATCACCGTCGCGGCGAAGATGGGCGACCCCGATCCCGACAAGAACCCGCGCCTGCGTCTTGCCGTCAAGGCGGCCAAGGCGGTGTCGTGCCCGAAGGATGTGATCGACCGCGCAATCAAGAAATCGCTGGGCGGGGATGCCGACGATTACACCGAAATCCGCTATGAGGGGTATGGCCCGAACGGCATTGCGATCATCGTCGAGGCGATGACCGACAACCTGAACCGGACGGCATCCAACGTGCGCTCTACCTTCGCGAAATTCGGCGGCAATCTTGGCACCACCGGGTCGGTCAGCTTCATGTTCGACCGTGTGGGCGAGATCACCTATCCGCCGGCGGCGGGGGATGCCGACACCGTCATGATGGCCGCGATCGAAGCGGGTGCGGATGACGTGGAATCGGATGAGGAGGGGCACTGGATCTATTGCGCCGACAGCGACCTTTCCGCCGTTGCCGACGCGCTGGAAACCACGCTGGGCGAAAGCGACGAGACCAAGCTGATCTGGAAACCGCAAAACCGCACCGATGTCGATCTTGAAACCGCGCAAAAGCTGATGCGCCTGATCGAAACGCTCGAGGATGATGACGACGTTCAGACGGTCACGGCAAATTTTGACGTGCCCGAGGATGTCGCCGCCCAGCTCTAGGCGGAACCGGAAAAATTGGCCGATTTCGCCGCAGGATGCGGGTTTCGCTTCCCTCGCGAGGGGTGATTCGCTAAACTGCCTTCCAGACCCGGCAAACGGGCGATCTGAGGCAGTTTAGGCGGTATCCCATGACTGAGATGGTTTACGGAACTGTGCCCGTACGGGCGGGGGAGCCGGTGCTGCCCCGTTGGTGGCGCACGATTGACCGCTGGTCCCTGGGCTTCGTCCTTGTCCTTTTCGGGATCGGGCTTCTTCTCGGGCTTGCGGCCTCGGTCCCGCTGGCCGAGCGGAACGGGCTCGATCCCTTTTACTATGTCAAACGGCAGGCGGCCTTCGGCGGTGTCGGCGTGATCGCGATGATCGTGATGTCGATGCTGTCGCCCGACCATGTCCGCCGGATCGGTGTGATCGGGTTTCTCTGCGCCTTTCTTGCGCTCGTCCTGCTGCCGGTCTTCGGCACGGATTTCGGCAAGGGCGCCATACGCTGGTATTCGCTCGGCTTCGGCAGCTTCCAGCCATCGGAATTTCTCAAACCCGGTTTCGTGATCATTACCGGATGGCTGATGGCGGCCGCGCGCGAGATCAACGGCCCGCCGGGCCGGCTTTACAGTTTTATCCTTGCCATGGTCATCGTGCTGTTTCTGGCCTTCCAGCCCGATTTCGGGCAGGCATGTCTGATCCTCTTCGCCTGGGGCGTCATGTATTTCGTCGCGGGCGCTCCGATCGTTTTGCTTTCGGTTGTCGGTGGCCTGGTCGTGGTCGGCGGGATGGTCGCCTATGATGCGTCCGAACATTTCGCGCGCCGTATCGACGGCTTTCTGTCCGCCGATATCGACCCGCGCACCCAGATCGGCTTTGCCACCAATGCCATTCAGGAGGGCGGGTTTTTCGGCGTGGGGGTCGGCGAGGGCACCGTCAAATGGTCGCTGCCCGATGCCCATACCGATTTCATCATCGCCGTCGCTGCCGAAGAATTCGGCCTCGTGCTCGTCCTGGCGATCATCCTGCTTTATGCGGCCATCACCGCGCGGTCGCTTTTCCGGCTGATCCGCGAACGCGATCCCTTCATCCGTCTGGCCGGTACCGGTCTGGCCTGCGCCTTCGGGGTTCAGGCCCTGATCAACATGGGCGTTGCCGTCCGGCTTTTGCCGGCGAAGGGGATGACGCTGCCCTTTGTCAGCTATGGCGGTTCATCCGTCATCGCCTCGGGCATCGCGCTGGGGATGCTGCTGGCACTGACCCGCAGCCGCCCTCAGGGCCGGATCGAGGATTTCCTGCTCAAGCGTGACCGCTGATGGCGGGCAAGCTGCTGCTGATCGCGGCCGGGGGAACCGGCGGGCACATGTTTCCTGCGCAGGCGCTGGCCGAGGAAATGGTCGCGCGCGGCTGGCGGGTAAAGCTGTCGACCGATGCGCGGGGCGCACGCTATGCGGGCGGATACCCCAAGGCCGTCAGGGTCGAGACGATCGCCTCGGCCACCTTCGCGCGGGGCGGGCCTCTGGCCCGGATGGCGGTGCCCTTCCGCATTGCCGGCGGTATTGTCGCGGCGACCGTCCGGATGCTGCGTGACCGTCCGGACGTGGTTATCGGTTTCGGCGGATACCCGACGATCCCCGCGCTTTCGGCGGCCACGATCCTTCGCCTGCCCCGGATGATCCACGAACAAAATGGCGTATTGGGCCGCGTGAACCGGATATTTGCACCGCGTGTCATGCGGGTGGCCTGTGGTACATGGCCCACCGCCCTGCCCGAAGGGGTCGAGGGTATCCTGACCGGCAACCCGGTGCGCGCGGCGGTGCTTGACCGCGCCGCCGCCCCCTATATCGCGCCGGGCGACTACCCGATGAGCATTGTCGTCCTTGGCGGCAGTCAGGGCGCGCGGATCCTGTCGGATGTCGTCCCCGCCGCGATCGCCGCCCTGCCCGAGGCGCTGCGCGACAATGTGCGCGTGGCCCATCAGGCCCGCCCCGAGGATCATGACCGCGTCGTGGGCGCCTATGCCGCGGCAGGTATCCGCGCCGATGTGCGGCCCTTCTTCGATGACGTGCCCGCAAGATTTTCCGAGGCACAGCTGATCATTTCCCGGGCCGGGGCTTCGTCCGTCGCGGATATTTCGGTCATTGGACGGCCTTCGGTTCTGGTGCCCTTCGCCGCTGCGGCGGGCGACCATCAGTCAGCCAACGCCCATGGCCTGGTCGAGGCCGAGGCCGCGATCCTCATCCCGGAATCGCGCCTTGACGCCGACGTACTGGCAAGGCATGTCGCCACCGTCCTGCAACACCCCGAGGCCGCGCAGCGCATGGCGCGGGCCGCCCTTGCCTACGGTATCCCCGACGCCACCGGCCGGCTGGCCGCACTGGTGGAAGCCCTGACGACGAAAGAGAAAACATGAACGCCGCCGCCGCAACCAAACTGCCCGGGGAACTGGGCCCCATCCATTTCGTCGGCATCGGCGGCATCGGCATGTCGGGAATTGCCGAGGTTCTGATCACACTCGGCTACCGGGTTCAGGGGTCTGACGCGAAGGCCTCGAAGATCACCGACCGGCTGGCCGGGCTTGGCGCGACGATCTTCGAAGGACAACGCGCCGAGAACATCGGCGAGGCCGCCGTCGTGGTCATCTCTTCCGCGATCAAGAAGGGCAATCCGGAACTGGAGGAAGCGCGGCGTCGCGGTCTGCCCGTCGTTCGCCGGGCCGAGATGCTGGCCGAACTGATGCGGCTGCGTTCGAACGTTGCCATTGCCGGGACGCATGGCAAGACCACGACCACCACGATGGTGGCCACGCTTATGGACAAGGGTGGTTTCGACCCCACGGTGATCAATGGCGGGATCATTCATGCCTATGGCTCGAACGCACGGGCCGGGGCCGGCGAATGGATGGTCGTGGAGGCGGATGAAAGCGACGGCAGTTTCAACCGTCTGCCCGCGACCATCGCCATCGTGACGAATATCGACCCCGAGCATATGGAGCACTGGGGCGATTTCGACCGGTTGCGGCAGGGCTTTTACGATTTCGTCTCGAACATCCCGTTTTACGGCGTGGCGATCTGCTGCACGGACCACCCCGAGGTTCAGGCCCTTGTCGGGCGCGTGACTGACCGGCGCGTCATCACGTTCGGCTTCAATTCACAGGCCGATGTGCGTGCCGTCAACCTGACTTATGAAAACGGCATCGCCCATTTCGACGTGGCCCTTCAGGGCGAGGGCGACGGTTCGGTGATCGAGGGATGTACCCTGCCGATGCCGGGGGATCATAATGTTTCCAACGCCTTGGCGGCCGTGGCCGTCGCCCGCTACCTTGGCATGAAGAAGGATGAGATCCGCGCCGCCCTTGCCGGATTTGGCGGGGTCAACCGCCGCTTCACCAAGGTGGGCGAGGTTCTGGGCGGGGTCACGATCATCGACGATTACGGCCATCACCCTGTGGAAATCGCGGCGGTGCTGAAAGCCGCCCGTCAGGCGACCAGGGGCCGGGTCATCGCGATCCACCAGCCTCACCGCTATTCGCGCCTGTCGAACCTCTTCGACGACTTCTGCACCTGTTTCAATGAGGCCGACCTTGTTGGCATTGCCGAGGTCTATTCCGCCGGTGAAGATCCGATCCCCGGCGCCACACGCGACGATCTGGTGGAGGGCCTTATCGCGCATGGGCATCGGCATGCTGTGGCGGTGATGGATGAGGACGGTCTGGCGCGGCTGGTCCGGGAGGAGGCGAGGCCCGGCGACATGGTCGTCTGTCTCGGCGCCGGTACCATTTCGGCCTGGGCGAACGCGCTGCCCGAACGATTGAAGGCGCAATGAGCACGATCGCGATCCTGGCCTGCCTGTGGGTCCTTGCCGCCACGGCGGTGGCGTTTCTGCCGATGCGCTGGCAAATAGCGCCGGGGCTCGCGCTTTTGCTTTCCGCGCCGGTCCTGATTGCGTTCGTGATTGGGCAAACCAATCTCTGGATCGGCCTCGCGGCCAGCTTCGCGGTGATTTCGATGTTCCGCAAGCCGCTGATATATCTTGCAAAGCGGCTTGCGGGACGTATCGCGCCGCGGCATGGGGAAGAGCGGCAATGACCCTGTCGCTGATCCTTGCCTGCCTTTGGGCGATCACCGCCACCGTCATCGCGATGCTGCCTTCGCGCGATCATCACTGGCGCGCGGCCTATGTCATGATCGCGCTCGGCATCCCCATCGTCGGAGGCGTGACGTACCAGAACGGCCCGGTATTGGGGCTTATCGTGCTGGCGGCGGGCGCGTCGATCCTGCGCTGGCCGGTGATCTATCTCTGGCGCTGGCTCAGGCGCAAGGCGGCGCGGTAGGCCTGTCGGAACGGCGTGGTTTTCCCGTAGGTTCCGCGTAGTTTTTCTGTAGCTACAAATGGCGGCCCCGCGAAGGCCCTGGCGGGGCCGGCCTGCGGCGGCGGTTACCTGACCTTCTTGCCCGCGATGGTGGTGTCGGCCTTGGCCGCACCGGAATTGGCGGTGGCCAGCACCTTCGGCTGCACCTTCTTCGGCTTCTTGGCTTCCTTGTTGCCTCGGCTTTTTTCTTTCGACATGACAATTCCCTTTTCGCGTGAGGTTCCGGGCGGCCCATGCCGTCCGGTCCGATGCTCAAGGCGGGGTGTCAGGGGAGCCTGCCTTGGGCGGGCAGGGCGATGATCCCGGATGGGCAGCAGGGGGCGCATTGCGCGGATCCCTGCGAGGCGAAATCTAGCGCGGGTTTTGCCGCCCGCAAGGGGGATGTGAGGGGCGTGAGCGGAAACCGACCTGACCCGCGAAGGCAGGGCTTCGCGAGCGTCACGCCAGGCCCCCCGGATCGCCCGCGATCCGGTTCGCGCCCGACCCGCCCCCATGGGCGGGCGCGAAAGGCGCCCACCCCCGGGCCGGGCGCGACCCTCGCGATTGAACGGGGCGACAGGGGCGACGCAGCCTGAAGCGCCGCGGGTAAAACCGGTCGGGTGGAATTGCCCGAGGGGGCGCGCCCCCCACCCCCATCCCCTCCCCACGAGGGGGAGGG
>JAGRDO010000196.1 GCA_020447005.1 Paracoccaceae bacterium | reverse complement strand
CCAAACCGTAAAGCCCGATAGCCCCTACCATCGGCGACTTGCCGTTGCCTTTGCCCTGCTCGATATAAGCCCGCCGGAACCGGCGCTTGCCCGTCTTTTCCCACTTCCACCCGAACAGCGAACCGCAAATGAATTGCTGCGACGGATGCAGGTTGAAAGGAATTCCGTCAAACTGCCCCTCACTCAGCCGCAGGACCGCAGAACAAAACCGATAGAACCGATCCGCCGCCTCCGTGTCCCACACCAGCCCGCGCTTCGGACCAGTTACCAGATCATCCAGATGCCGCCGCGCCGCGTTGCGAACATGCGGACCCGCGATAATCTTTCCCGCCTCCACAGCCCGAGCGTAAGCGGTGGCCGGGTCATCAGTTGAGGAATTCATCTGCCGGGTCGGCGCTTTCTTCCTCGCGCAGCATGACCTTCGATCGATCAACAGGCGTCCCGCCCATCGAACTCAGAAGCAGCCTCATCTGCGCGTAGACAGCTACCGGCAAATCATCCTGCGTTTCGATCTGGTGCTGCATATCCACCGCCAACCCGACTAGGCGGCGATCCGATCTGCCGAGCCACGGGAAATCGTCGTTGAACTCGTTCCAGATCGCGGCTTTCCCCTCGCAATACCGCTTAGGTGGCGGGCCAAGCGAACGCACCTTTGGAGTGGCCCGGTTCTTGTAGCGCCCGGCGTTTACAGACGCCGCACCGGTGATCTGCGCCACCTCCTGCGGTAGCCGCGGTCGTCCTGCCATTGATAAAGTCCCGATTTTGTTGACGTGAAAAAAAAGCTTCCCGCGCCGGTCCCTATCCCACCAAGTCTAGAGATCGGGATACCCCCTGCCTATACCGGCCACCCGTCCGCTCCGATCAGGGGCCTGGCGTTGGCATTCTCGCCCTTTGTCTTTGCGCTATGGCATGGGGAACATATGGCTTGGAGATTGTCCGCGTCGTCCTCGCCGTCGCGTGACTTCGGCGTGATGTGGTCAACCTCTGTAGCTGGCGTTGCTCGCCCTGTCCGTTGGCATGGCTGGCAGAGATAGCCGTCGCGGGCCATGATGGCATCACGCAGCTTTACCCACCGATAGCCATATCCGCGATCATGCCTGCTGCCCTCGTGCGCCCATGTCATTGGCTCAGCCTGTCACCTCGGCATAGGTGCAATCGGTATCGGTATGAACCCGGCGGATACGCCATGGCGTCGTGTACCCGACGGGCACCGGACCGATGGTGATCCATGCGCCGTCCGCGTTGCCAACGGGGAGAACCTTGAGGGTCGTGCCTGCGCCTGTGACGTGGATAGCCTTTGCAACCGGGTCGATGTCGTTATCGTTGTCCGGCACGCCGATCTTGCCAACAGTCCCGAAAGACAGCGGCGTCGTCGCGTTGTTTGCAAATGGATCAGACATGCTCGGCCTCCTGTATGTGG
>JAGRDO010000195.1 GCA_020447005.1 Paracoccaceae bacterium | reverse complement strand
TTGGAGGATAGATGATCTCCCGTAATTTCTCCGGAGCCGAACTGAGCCGGTATGAGGCCCATGAGGTCGTTGCACTGCTCAGGAAAAGGGAAGTGTCGCCCCGCGAACTTCTGGACATCGCATTTTCCCGGATCCGGGAAACCAGCCCGGCAATCAACGCGACCGTCACCACCTGTGAGGAGCGCGCGTACGCTGCCGCCGGCGAACTGAAAACCGAAGCGCCCGATCACCCCGGCTGCCTCTTCGGGCTGCCAATCGGCATAAAGGACCTTAACAACGTAGCCGGGGTGCGGACGTCTTTCGGAAACAGGCACCTGGCCGATTTCGTCGCGACGAAGAGCGAGCCCATGGTCGAGCGGCTGGAAGCCCGCGGGGCGCTGATTGCAGGGAAGACCAATTCGCCAGAGTTTGGCGCCGGCGGGAACACTTTCAACGATGTTTTCGGGCCGACCCTTAACCCCTGGGATACCCGTCTGAATGCCGGCGGTTCTTCAGGCGGCGCGGCGGCATCGCTGATTGCCGGGGAGACATGGTTGAGCCAGGGATCGGACCATGGTGGAAGCCTGCGGACACCGGCGGCCTATTGCGGGATCGTCGGATTGCGGCCATCACCCGGCCGGGTTGGCGGCGGCACCCCCGGCGCAAGCTTTATGACCGAAGGCGTTCAGGGGCCGATGGCACGCTCGGTAAGAGACTGCGCGCTTTTCATGGACGCCCTGTCGGGAAGCGAGCCACGGGATCCTATTTCCTATCCCGCTCCCGAGGGCTCATTTCAGGAGGCTGTTCTGCGCGCGGATGGCAAGGTCCGCGTGGCCTACAGCCCGGATCTGAACGGGTTCTCTCCCGTAGACCGGGAAATGCGCACCCATCTGGATGAAGTAATGGTCATTCTGGAACGCAGCGGTGCTACCGTCGAGGCGACCGATCCCGACCTGCCGAACCTAGAGCGCACATACCACACCCTGCGCGGCGTGGGATTTGCCACAATGGCGCGGCGGATCGATCCGGCCGTGCGCGCGACGTTCAAGGCCACGCTGGAAGCCAACGTGAAGCTTGGCGAAGCCCTGACCGTCGGCGACATCGTCGACGCCAATCTGGACCGGGCGATACTTTACGACAAGATGCTGGAGCTCTTCAAACACTTCGATGTACTTGCCTGCCCGACCGTCGGCTGCATGCCCCACCCGCAAACCGAAGAATATGTCAGCAGGATCGATGGGCAGGAGCTGGGGTTCTACATGGACTGGCTGCGATTTGCGTTCCTGGCGACGACGACATCGCTGCCTGCCATCTCCGT
>JAGRDO010000194.1:1164-2628 GCA_020447005.1 Paracoccaceae bacterium | reverse complement strand
TCAGCGGTTTCCGCCCGATCAAGTCAAAGGATTCGGGTGGGACGCGGGTCGCGGCGCAGGACTTGGGAACAACTCAAGACGAGCTTATCACCTACACAGACGAGACCGTCCCTGACGCGCGCAAGGTTTCGCTCACTGTGCGGCAGTTCCGCGATGGCGATGCGGGGCATGTCTTTCGCATGTACGCGGCATATGCCGATGCGGACAACTACGTTTTGGTGCAGCGAGATACGGGAGGGTATGTCAAAATTGTTCACAGGAGTTCAGCAACGGACAATATCAATGTCGATATATTGGGTGCGATGCCCACTGTTGGCACCGTATCGGTTGAACTCAATGGAACGTCTATGGCGGTCAAGGTCGCCGGTTCGCACATCGGAGCTTCCCCATACACCGTCCCATCCGTGACAGGATATGGTCCCCCAGGTCTTTTTCAGAAAATGACCGGCACAACGACAATTAGCACCGAGTTTAGCCTGTTTGAGATCGAGGAACTCTGATGCGAACTCTCAACCTGTCCGGCTTCAAGCCGCTCGATAGCCTGTCCATTTCTGTCTCGCAGGGAGCCGTGACGGCAGGCCCTTACAGCGTCGGATCATGGGGTGGCGGTGGTGGTGGCGGTACGATTGCAATTGTGGCTGCGCAGACTACCGAGAAAATCGCACCGGAGAGCGCGCGCTTCAGTGTCGATCTGAGCGCGGCGACGTTCGACACCGCCGGACCCGGTGCCGGAGAGGTCTATGACGCGCGGAAGCACGATCTTATCTATTTTTGGGATTTTGGAGACCCCGGCACATGGGCGGCGCCGGTCAATATCATCGCGGCATGGAAAAACAGGAATGTCGGCCTCGGCCCCGATGTGGCGCATCTATATAGAAATCACGGGACATATACTGCGTCTGTTCTGGTGATCGAGCCGAGTAGCGGTAAGACGGCGACAGCCGAGACCAGTGTCGTCATCAACGATCCTGACCTATTCTATGTCGGTCTCGATACAATCTGCATCAACCCTATTGGCGACGGTGACTTCTCCGGTGCGCCGGCGGGTGCGGCTCATGAAAACGCCGACAGCCTGAAAAAAATCTATCAGGAGGGCGGCGGATATAACGCAATCCCAGATGCGGTCATGGCGAAATACCAGGATGGCAATCCAAAGCGGTGGCTGTTCAAGCGCGGCGGGGAATATACGCTCAGGATCAACATGGAGTCGGAAGAGCGCGGGCCGGTGACGTTCGGCGCGTATGGGCCGGGATCGACAAAGCCGGTGCTAAATGCCGATACACCTGTCCCATCATCTAACGACTTCCCGCTATCGCCCACGGCCAATTTCTGTTTGCAGGCGGCTGGAGTTGTCCAGACGATCAGGATGTTTGGGCTTCGCTTTCAGAGCACATACGACCCGCTTACGATGGCGACAGAGACAGCACCAGCCATTGCCGCTGGTAACTTTCTGTTCAGCACGGC
>JAGRDO010000194.1:0-957 GCA_020447005.1 Paracoccaceae bacterium | reverse complement strand
GGCGGTGTCGCATCGGACAACGGGTCAGGATCGTCGCGATCACTGATCCGCACAGGGGTCTGGAAAACATACGTTGCAGGGTGCGACCTGTTCATTACCGACGATTCTCAGCCAGTGCTATCTCCGATCAAAACCCCGGCAATGATGGGCTACACGCTGAACATGCACTCCAACGCCATGGAGGGAGGCGCTTATGGAGTTTCGGTCGCCGGTAACTGGTCTCAAACCCCGATGCTGTCATCGAGCGTTCACAATATGATTATAGATGGAAATATCCATCTAGGGGCATACAGGACTATCGCATCTGTGGAGGCGCTCGCGACTGGCCTCACGATCAGAAACAACCTGTTCGTCCAGCCGTCTGGAACATGCCGGATTAACGGCTGTCGTGGTTTCGTTCTGCTGGAGCGCCATCCGAGTGCCAACCCGGAGGTCGATGCCGCGCCGATCATGATCTACAATAATACGATCTGGTTCGACAGGACGGCGGCGGAAAACCATCTCTATGGAGGTACGGCACCGACTCCTGAGATCCAGCAGCACAACACAGACCCCGGCAAGACCGATGGGGTATTCCCAAACGTATCCGAGCACAACAATATCATGCATCAGCCGAATTTCGTCACTACCGACCCGGAAACGCCTGTCATCGGATTCGCGCCGCTGTCCGAGACGGTTCTGTGGGCACCGCGGAATACCGGATTCCGCAGCCCGACTACGTTCGTGCTCGATACAGCATATGCAACACCAGTTAACGCGCTCAAGGACAGCAAGCCGCAGACAGGATCGGCTGCGCTTGGTGCGGCGATAACCGGGAGCGTCTCCTACATGGACATTCTCGGCACGCCCCGCCCGGCCCGGGCTGACAAGGGCGCGTGGGTGGCGTAATCGCTGCCGGGGGGGTTCACCGGTATCAGACAGGAACGGGCCTCTGTCAGTCCCTACCGTCCCGAACCT
>JAGRDO010000193.1 GCA_020447005.1 Paracoccaceae bacterium | reverse complement strand
CAGAGCTATTGAGTCCGCGTCCTAGACGTCGCGGGGGTAGTACTGGCGGTCCAGCCAGTTGCACAGACCGTCAAGGCCGGGGAACAGCACCCTTTCGGTGATGTTGGACTGATCGAGCCTGTCGCGAACTTCCCATTTCAGTTGGGACGGCACGATGATCTTCGTCCAGAGACCCGGATTATCGGCCAGCCAGCCCGCCATGGACGCGCTATTGCCCAGCTGGACCGAAAAGCAGGCGAACTGGTTGACGATCCGGGCGCTTATCGAGGGCGGTTCAAAGAACACGACCTGACCGCTCCGCTCCTGCGTCGGGTGGGCCAGTTCATCGAGCGACCCGATGACACCCGCAAGAAGTTCGTCCGTAAAGACATGCGCGCCCTGCGCCTTGAGGCTGTCCGTCATCTCATCGGGCAGAAGATCATGGGCAAGGTGGTAATTGACCTTCCAGATCGCGCCGTCGCAATCCATTTCCGCCAGATCGTTGCAGGCAAAATGGGCGGCGATCAGCGGCGAATAGGTCCAGTCGAGCAGACGCGTCGGCAGGCCATGGTGCTGGGCAAGCGCGATCCACTGCCAGAAGTTCTTGGGCAGATCCTCGGAGACATCGAGATAGGAGCGCGCATATTTGCCGAAGTTCCGAAGAAGGTGTTTTTCAAGCTCGAGCCGGCGCCCGTCATTTCGGGCGATTCCCGGCCGAAGATCATGGCTGGCCAGTGTCTGCCCGCGAAACAGATGGGACGCGCGATGCCGGTTGATTCGGGCATTCCACGATCCCTCATGCAGGGCTTCCAGAAGTTCGGACCAATGCGCCACACGAATGCAGCTTTCCGAAGACGGATCGGGCATGGTTCTCTCTTCCTTTCGGGGATTGATAGCAGAATTGCGTTCCCTTGCAAAGGCATAGCCATTGCATCTGGTGTCCATCAACCGTCGGGTCGGCGGCGCGACGGTTAAAGTGGCCGGCGGCAACAAAATCGTTGACTTGGCCCGTTATTATCATTTGTATACCAACAATAGGAGGAGCGCTTTTTCGGCGCAACACAGGGAGAGGAAAATGAACAGCACTCGGAGAATATTCGCTATTGCAGCCGCTGCTGCACTGGTCGCGCCGGGGGGCGCGGCAATGGCCGGAACGAATATCACGCTTTGTGGCGCGAGCCCCGGCGGGCTCTGGTCCCTGCTCGGCGCCGGGCTTGACGCGGCGGTCCGCAAGGTCGATCCGGAATCGACCGTCACCTATCAGACATCGAGCGGCGGCTTCGCCAATATCG
>JAGRDO010000086.1:47458-48092 GCA_020447005.1 Paracoccaceae bacterium | reverse complement strand
CTCGACCTTCTGCTTGCCGAGGCGACCGCCACGGGCGACAAACTCCATGCCGACCAGCGCGCCCATGTATTTGCCATCATCGCCTATCAGCTTGCCCTGGCGGGCCTTGACGACGAAGCGCGTTCATGGATGTCCGACGCGGTGCGGGTGTCGGACGATGACGAATTCTTTGCGTCCTACCGTCGGGCGCTGGAACAATGCATCGGACAGATGTCGTCCGAAGCCTGCGCGCCCGATACCCCGTTCTCTCCCTGACCGCCCCGCCGGGACCCGCGCCGTGCCGCGCGCCGGCCGTCCGGGCGCGGTTCCTGTGCCAGTGCGGCGGCTGACGGCACCTCTGCCGCTGTAGCTACAAAGAAACTACGGCGATCCTACGCCGATGCTACGCCAATGCTACGCCGCTCCGGCCCCTGCCTGCGCCGGGGCCACACCCCGCGCCGGACCGCCCCGCCCAAAAGAAAAACGCGCCCTTTCGGGCGCGTTCGTTTCTGCCATGCAAGCGCTGCGGCTTAGCGGCGGATGCCAAGGCGGCCGATCAGGGTCTGATAGCGGGCCTCGTCATGCTTCTTGAGGTAGTCGAGAAGCTTGCGGCGGAGCGCAACCATTTTCAGAAGGCCACGGCGGCCGTGGTTGT
>JAGRDO010000086.1:1373-47284 GCA_020447005.1 Paracoccaceae bacterium | reverse complement strand
ATGTCGTCCAGCAAGGCCCGTGGAGGGTCCGCCCCATCAAGGCGGATGCGCGCATATAGGGGATCGCTGCCAAAAAGAAAAGCCGGAAAACTCAGGCCGCGCGATCTTCCGCGACCAGAATGACGGATGCGGGATCAAGGTCACCCGCGTTCAACACTTCGGCAATGACATGGCCATCGATCAGGATCTGCATCGCATCGGCCGTATCCGGCGATGGCTGAACCTCGACCGTCGGATCGGGATGTGCCGCCGGGTCATAGATCAGGACAAGCTGATCCTCTGCCGCGTTGTAATCCTCGATCACGGCCATGCCCGGCTCATCGGCCAGATCGTCGGACAGAACGAAACTGTCCGCGCCTTCGCCGCCATTGGCCCAGTCATCGGCCCCGATGATGATCGTGTCATCCCCACGCCCGCCATTGAGAAAGTCGCGCAGCAGATCGTCATAGGCCGGATCGTCCGTCGCGCGACCATCAAGAAGATCATTGCCGTCCCCGCCCATCAGCGTGTCGGCGCCGTCGCCACCGACAAGCGTGTCATCGCCAAGCGCGCCCTGCAACGCGTCATCGCCATCGCCACCGTCAAGGCTGTCATTGCCACTGCCGCCGATCAGCCCGTCATTCCCGGAATCGCCGAACAGCGTGTCATCGTCCATGTCGCCGGAAAGCAGGTCATCGCCGGCGCCACCTGACAGCATGTCATCACCATCGCCGCCATGCAGGCTGTCATTGCCCGCATCGCCGGCAATGACATCACCGTCGGCGCCACCATAAAGGTCGTCGTCGCCCGCACCGCCCGAAATGGTGTCTTCGCCGGCATTGCCCGCGATCTGATCGTCGCCATCATCGCCGGAAATCTGGTCGGCCGCATCGCCGCCGGACAGAATATCGGCCATCGGCGTGCCTTCGATCACGTTTTCCGGCGCCTCATCGCCGCTGGAATCGGCGGTCAACGCATCGTCGTCCCCTTCGTCCGGGGACCGCATGAGCCCCGAGAGATCAACGGCAACACCGACAGCCATGAGGCCAAGAAGCCCTGCAAGCATGAACATTTCAAACCACCTTCTTCCGCCGGCATCCACTCTCCGGCGCACCCGGGGACGAGTTCAGCAAAAAGAGGTTAAGATACAGGCCGGTTCCAAAGGATACCCGCAATTGTAGCGATTTTATGTCGCGGGCGGATCAATCCAAGGGTGAATTTCCCGGGAATAGGGCACGTAAAGCGGGTGGCATGGGGCACCGTGGCGCGTCAGGCCAAGATGCGCCAGCGGCAGCCCCATCGTCGCAAGCCGGCGCGACACCTGCGGTCCGCGCGCCCTGTGGGCCCCATGCACCCCCCAGCCGCAGACGATCAGCGTGGCCGCCTTGGCCTCGGCTTCGATCACCGCGTCGTTTTCGGGGCCAACAGGCTGATCCGCACGCTTCAGATCACGCGGATCCGTCGCGCGGAAGGCAAAGAGATTGGCGACACGGAAACCGCCGAACCCAAGATACCGGGCGCGCCGCTGACACCGTTCAACCGTCGGGTCGTTGCGCAACTCGCTTGCCGTGGACGGGTTGAGAAGGATGTAGAGAAGCCGGCCGCCGGGGCCCCAGTCACGCGCCAGAAGATAGCGATAGGTTTCACAACCGGAATAGACGGCTTTGGATCGCACGCCGCCCTCTTCATGTCGCCGGACGATCATGCAAAGGGAACCGGGGCGGAAAATGACATGCCGCGCCCGGTTTCAGGGTGAGCGATCCGCAGGGTTTCGGCATGCAGCATCAAGCGCGGGAAATCCCGCGCCGGGCCTTCGGAGTAAAGCGGATCGCCAAGAATTGGATGGCCCAGCGCCATCATGTGCACGCGCAGCTGATGGCTGCGTCCGGTCACGGGAAACAGGCGCACCCGCGTCGTGCCGTCCGGATTGTGGCCCAGAACCTTCCAGTCGGTTTGCGCGGGCCTGCCATTCGCGTGATCGACATGCTGACGCGGCCGGTTCGGCCAGTCCACGGCCAAAGGCAGGTCCACTCGGCCTTCCTTCGGCTGAAGATGTCCCCACAGCCGCGCACGATAGGCCTTCTTGGTCTTGCGCGCCTCGAACTGTGCCGACAATTCCCGCTGCGCATGCCGGGTCAATGCAAAGACGATGACCCCCGATGTGTCGCGATCCAGCCGGTGGACCAGCAGCGCCTCGGGGTAAAGGCCCTGTACCCGCGCGATCAGGCAGTCTTCCATGTCCGCGCCGCGTCCGGGCACCGACAGCAGCCCGGCGGGTTTGTCGACAACCGCAATCGCGTGATCGGCATGGATCACCCGCAGGGGTTCATCCGGTGGACAGTAGTCTGCGTCAATCATGGCGGCGGGGTATCATGTGTCGCGACGACATGCACGTCTCAGTGAATCGCGTATCCCGCGGCGCGAAGCCTGTCCGCGATGGCCGCGATATGGGCCGGCGTGGTTTCGCAGCACCCGCCGACGATTGTCGCACCGTCCTCAATCCAGCGCATGGCAAAATCCGCGTAAAGTTCCGGCGTCATTTCGGGGCGGCCTTCCAGCACATCGACAACCGGACTGTCCTTGAGGAACTCCTTGGTGATCTGACGAAACCCGTTGGCATAGGCGCCGTAAGGCACCCCGAACGTCTTCAGAACGGCAAGGGCGGCGGCCATCGCCTCTGGCGCGGAACAGTTGGCCAGAACGGCATCGACCTGTCCCGAGGCGATGATCGGGGCAAGGCCCGCGACGGCTTCGCCCGACCGCAGCTTTGCCCCGTCCTCGTCATCGACGGTCACCGACAGCCAGAGCGGGCGGCCCGCAGCCTTGGCGCCGTCGACGACGGCCCGCGCATGGGCCAGTGAGGCGACCGTTTCGGCAAGGAAGAGATCGACGGCAGGCGCCAGAAGCCCCGCGACCTCTGCGTATTTGGCCACCGCCTCGTCATGGGGCGGGTGCACTTCGGGCCGGTAGGACGCCACCAGCGGGCCAAGCGATCCGGCGATCCGCCCGCTGCCGTGTTCGGCCCGTGCCGACGCGGCCTCGGCCAGGGCCTGCATGTGCAGCGAGGCAAAACGATCGTCGAGACCGTGCTTGATCAGCCGGTCATGGTGAATGGCATAGGTATTGGTCGTCGCCACTGTTGCACCGGCCGCAAAATAATCGGCGTGAACCTGCCGCACCAGACCCGGATGGTCGATCATCACCTGCGTTGACCAAAGCGGGGTTGGCGCGTCTCCCGACCGCGCAACAAGCTCTTGGCCCATGCCGCCGTCCAGAAGGGTTATCTTTTTCATCTTCGTTCCCTTTCTCATTCGATCCGATGTCGGCTAGATTGCGCGAGTCGGGCGGGGATGGTCGTGATCGTCGCTGACCTGAAACCGTGCTCGGGCAAAGGTCAATGCCATAGGTTGCACCGCCCGCGACCGGGCCGTTGCGACGGGCAGGGAACTGGCAGGGAATGGAACCATGGATTTCGAAACCATTTCGGCCGGGGATTTTGGCCGGTCATTGAAAGGTGTCGGGCTGAACCTTCTGGTTCGCGATGTCGCGCACCTTGCTGAATTTCTCCAACAGGTCTTCGCGATGGGGGTGCACCGGCTTTCGGCCGATTTTGCCATCATCACCTATCACGGCGACGTCTTTCAACTGCACGCGGACGCCACGTATCACGCGCATCCCCTGCCTTCGCTTCTGCCCGAGGCCGGACCGCGCGGCGGCGGCATCGAGATCCGGCTTTACGAGACCGATCCGGACGAGGCAGCGGCGCGCGCCGCGGCATTTGCCGGGGCGATGGTTCTGCAACCGCCGACAGACAAGCCGCACGGGCTGCGCGAATGCGTCATCCTTTGCGAAAACGGTTACGCATGGGTGCCCAGCCGCCGTATCTGATCGGGGGTCGCCGCGCGGGGGAACCGCTGCGGCGCAACAGGAATTTCTGCGTCTGCAAAGTCCGGCTTGCACATCGGCGCGCAACAATCTATCCCGTTGCCCAACGATAATGTAACTTCATTGCCGAGAACACGCGCCATGAGCTTCCGCCTTCAGCCGCCTGCCCCTGCCCGCCCCAATCGCTGCCAGCTTTTCGGCCCCGGCTCGCGCCCTGCGATCTTCGAAAAAATGGCGGCCTCGGCGGCGGATGTGATCAACCTCGACCTTGAGGATTCGGTCGCGCCCGATGACAAGCCCGCCGCCCGCGCCAACATCATTCAGGCGATCGGGGATATCGACTGGGGCAACAAATACCTCTCGGTCCGCATCAACGGGCTCGACACGCCCTACTGGTATCGCGATGTCGTCGATCTTCTCGAACAAGCTGGCGAGCGCCTCGATCAGATCATGATCCCCAAGGTCGGCTGCGCCGCCGATGTCTATGCCGTGGACGCCCTTGTTTCGGCGGTCGAGGCCGCCAAGGGCCGCGACAAGCGGATTTCGCTTGAGGTGATCATCGAATCCGCCGCCGGCATCGCCCATGTCGAGGAAATCGCCGCCGCGTCCCCCCGGCTTCAGGCCATGAGCCTCGGCGCGGCCGATTTCGCCGCCTCGATGGGGATGCAGACAACCGGGATCGGCGGGACACAGGAAAATTACTATATGGCGCATCAGGGCCAGAAACACTGGTCGGACCCGTGGCACTGGGCACAGGCGGCCATCGTCGCGGCTTGCCGCACCCATGGTGTCCTGCCGGTCGACGGCCCCTTTGGCGATTTTTCCGATGACGAGGGCTTTCTGGCGCAGGCGCGCCGCTCGGCGACGCTGGGCATGGTCGGAAAATGGGCGATCCACCCCAAACAGGTGGCGCTTTCCAACGAAGTCTTCACGCCCTCCGACGCGCAGGTCAGCGAGGCGCGGGAAATCCTTGCCGCCATGGCAAAGGCAAAGTCGGAAGGTGCGGGTGCCACCGTCTACAAGGGCCGGCTTGTCGATATCGCATCGATCCGTCAGGCCGAGGTGATCGTGCGGCAGGCCGAGATGATCGCCGGCTGAATTTTCCCCCGCCTCCCCGAACGTCACGGCCGGTGGCGCACCATCGCCGGCCCGCTTGCCCGAGCTTGACGCAGCACGGCGGCTGCGGTTGCATTGGCGCATCATAGCGACCATATAGACGTCCGATCCAGGAGTGTGCACGCGATGAACTATCTCGAATTCGAAAAACCTCTGGCCGAGATCGAAGGCAAGGCCGAGGAACTGCGCGCCATGGCGCGAAAGAACGAAGGGATGGATGTCTCCAAGGAAGCCGCCGCGCTGGACAAGAAGGCCGCGGACATGCTTCGCGACCTTTACAAGAACCTCGATCCCTGGCGCAAATGCCAGGTCGCGCGCCATGCCGACCGGCCACATTGCAAGGACTATATCGACCAGCTCTTCACCGAATTCACCAACCTCGCCGGCGACCGCAACTTTGCCGAGGATCACGCCATCATGGGCGGCCTCGCGCGGTTCAACGATCAGCCCGTCGTCGTGATCGGGCAGGAAAAGGGATCGGACACGAAAAGCCGGATCGAACGGAATTTCGGCATGGCCCGCCCGGAAGGGTACCGCAAGGCCATCCGGCTGATGAGCCTTGCCGACAGTTTCCGCCTGCCGGTCATCACGCTTGTCGACACACCCGGCGCCTATCCCGGCAAGGGGGCCGAGGAACGCGGCCAGTCCGAAGCGATCGCGCGCTGCACGCAGAAATGCCTTGAAATCGGCGTTCCGCTGATTTCGGTGATCATCGGCGAAGGCGGATCGGGCGGCGCTGTCGCCCTTGCATCGGCCAACCGTGTCGCGATGCTGGAACATTCGATCTATTCGGTCATCACGCCCGAAGGCTGCGCCTCGATCCTGTGGAAGGATGCCGAGCGCATGCGCGAGGCCGCCAATGCGCTGCGGCTGACCGCTCAGGATCTCCACAAGCTCGGCATCATCGACAAGATCGTGTCCGAACCTCTCGGCGGCGCGCAGCGCAAACCGGCCGAGGCCATCGACAGCGTCGGCACCGCAATTGGCGAATTGTTGAAAGAGCTGGGCGGAAAGAAGCGCTCGGAACTCATCAAGGATCGGCGCGAGAAATTCCTTGCCATGGGCGCCAAGGGATTGGCGGCCTGAACGCAGGCTGCCGCCCCCGGCCCGCTCAGGCCAGTCGCGGGGGCATTCGCAATCCGTGCAACACCTCGGCCGCCGTCATCGGCCGCTTGCCTTCGCGCTGCGCCTCGGTGATCTCGACCGCGCCGTCACCGCAGGCAATCCGGAACCCCGCGATCACGTCGCCCGGCGCCCCCCGCCCGGCCACCACCCGTGACCGAAGCAACTTTACACGCTCGCCCGCAACATCGGTCCATGACCCCGGAAACGGCGAAAGGCCGCGGATCTGCCGATCGACCTCGGCCGCTGGCCGCGTCCAGTCCACCCGCGCCTCGGCCTTGTCAATCTTGGCGGCATAGGTCACCCCCTCTTCAGGCTGCGCCAGCGGCGCAAGCCGGTCCAGCCCGTCCAGGGCCGACACGATCAACCGCGTGCCCATCGCGGCCAGCCGGTCATGCAACTCACCCGTTGTCTCGTCATCGCCAATGGCGGTTCGCCCGGTCAGAAGCACCGGCCCGGTATCCAGACCCGCCTCCATGCGCATGATCGAAACCCCTGTCTCGCGATCGCCCGCCATCACCGCCCGATGGATCGGCGCCGCCCCGCGCCAGCGCGGCAGAAGCGAGGCATGGATGTTCAGACACCCCTTCGCCGTTGCATCCAGCACCGCCTGCGGCAGGATCAGCCCATAGGCCACCGGCGACATCGGCGCCAAGCGCCGCAAAGTCCGCGCGCTCGCCCGGTCCCTTCAGGCTGGCCGGATGGCGAACAGGCAGACCCAGTTCAAGCGCCTTGAGATGCACCGGCGAAGGCCGGTCCTTCCTGCCCCGGCCGGCAGGTCGTGGCGGCTGGGTATAAACGGCAACCACCTGATGTGCCGCGGCCACCGCCACAAGGGCCGGTACCGAAAACTCGGGCGTTCCCATGAAGATCACGCGCATGTCCCGCCCCTTCTTCCCGGCCAAAGCCCCCGCAGGGGGTCAGGGGACGCGAAGCCCCCCGGCCGCTATCCCCGCTTGCGCAGTTTTTCGGCTTTTGCCGCCAACATCTTTCGGCGCATCGGCGAAAGCCTGTCGATATACATCCGCCCGTTCAGATGGTCGATCTGATGCTGAACCGACGTCGCCCAAAGCCCCACGAAATCCCGTTCCTCGGTCTCGCCCGCCTCATTCAGGAACCGGACCGTCACCGCACGCGGACGCTCGATCACCGCGCTGACGCCGGGCAGGTTGGGGCTCGCTTCCTCATGCCGGCGCATCTGGACCGAAGCGTGCAGCACCTCGGGGTTGGCCATCCGCACAGCCTGACGGCGCTTGTCCGAACAATCCACGACCGCAAGGCGCAACATGATCCCGATCTGCGGCGCGGCCAGACCATAGCCCGGCATCGCATCCATCGTCTCGACCATGTCGTCCCAGATCATGCGCACCGTTTCCGTCACCGCCGGAACCGGCGCGGCGGCGGTGCGCAGGCGCTTGTCGGGATAGGGCAGAAACGGCCTGACCGTCACAGCCGCGCCTTCTCGCGCTTCAGCTTGACCATCTTGCGCGTGATCAGCTGCCGCTTGAGGGGGGTCAGGTAATCGATGAAAAGCTTGCCGTCGAGGTGGTCGATCTCGTGCTGGACGCAGGTCGCCCAAAGGCCGCCGAACCGTTCGGAATGATCCTTGCCGTCAAGCCCCAGCCAGCGCACCTCGACCTCGGCAGGCCGGGTCACATCGGCATATTGTTCGGGGATCGACAGGCAGCCTTCCTCATGGACATTGGTCGCCTCGGAGGACCACGTCACTTCCGGGTTCACCAGAACCAGCGGGCGCGGTGCGGCTTCGGGATCCTTCACGCAATCCATCACAAGGATACGCTGCATCAGCCCGACCTGCGGGCCGGCAAGGCCCACCCCCGGCGCGTCATACATCGTCTCAAGCATATCCTCCGCCGCCGCGCGCAATTCATCCGTGATTTCACGGACCGGTTCGCAACGCTTCTTCAGGCGTGGATCAGGGTGGATAAGGATAGGGCGCACTGTCATGCGCCCGATTTAGGGCAAGCTCCGCCGCTCTGCAATGCCTGCGCACTTGCGTCCGGCGCGCCATTGGCTAACGTCGCCCGACACGAGCGGAGACCAATCATGAATTTCGACGACATCATCGACTATCGCGGGCAACATTCGGGCAAGTGGGATACGATGGAGGACGCGTTTGGCGTTTCTCCTGACGACGGGCTGGCAATGTGGGTCGCCGATATGGATTTTCGCCCGCCGGAAGCCATGATCGCCAAGGTGAAAAGCGTGGCCGAGAAAGGCCTCTTCACCTATTTCGGCGATACGTCCGATTATACGAAGTCCATCCAGTGGTGGATGCAGTCGCGTCATGGCTGGCAGGTGGACGAAGGCGCGATCTTTACCACCCACGGTATCGTCAACGCCGTCGCGATGTGCCTTGAGGCCTATTCGCAACCGGGTGACGGCGTGGTGATCTTCACGCCGGTCTATCATGCCTTTGCCCGCATCATCCGCGCCAATGACCGCTCCGTCGTCGAATGCCCGCTGGCGATAGCGGATGGCATGTACCAGATGGATTTCGATGCCTGGGACGCGCAGATGACCGGCAGGGAACGGATCGCAATTCTCTGTTCGCCCCACAACCCCGGCGGCCGGGTCTGGACGAAGGCGGAATTGCAGGGCATGGCCGACTTTGCCCGCCGCCACGATCTGATCCTGATCTCGGACGAGATTCACCATGACCTCGTCTTCCCGGGCCACAAGCACATCGCCATGCCGCTCGTCGATCCTTCCATCGCCGACCGTCTGATCGTGCTTTCCGCAACGTCTAAAAGTTTCAATGTCGCCGGCATGCATTGCGGGAACGCGATCATTCCCGACAAAACGCTGGCCGCGGCTTTCCGCAAGCGCATCGCGCAACTCTCGATCTCACCCAACTCGATGTCGATGCACATGACGCCGGCGCTCTATTCGCCCGAAGGTGCCGAATGGCTCGATGCCTGCTGCGCCTATCTCGCGGAAAATCATCGTCTGTTCCTGAACGCTATCAACGCGATTCCGGGGCTGAAGATGATGCCGATGCAGGGAACCTATCTGGCCTGGGTGGATTTTTCGGGAACCGGGATGGGACAGGAGGAAATCGCTGCGCGCGTCGCGAAGGATGCCATCATCGCCGCCAGCCCCGGCCCGTCCTTTGGCTTGGGCGGTGAAAACCATCTGCGCTTCAACATCGCGATGCCGAAATCCCGGATCGAGGACGCCATCGCACGGATGCAACGGGCCTTTGGCGACCTGCAGTGACAAAACCGGCGTGGTGCGGCCGCAAGGCCGCAGCCCCCGCTCAGTTGCGCGGCAGATACCCGACCGGCGCGTTCTCATCGCGCACATAGTCAAGCGGTACGGAATCATGCGCCATCGTCGAGCGCTTCATCACGCAGATCAGCTCGCCATGTTCGACTTCCGAGGCAATGATCAGCGACTGATAAAGATGGCGCGAGCCGTCGAAGATATCGACCAGTCCCCGAAGATGGGCGACCTGTTCGGCATCAAGCGCGAATCCGTCGCTCCAGAATCGCAGGATCGGATAAATCTCGTCCCCGGCGACGACACGCAGCCGCGACCTGCGCTTCAGATCGCGCTTGCGGGCCTCATCAAGGCCAGCCTGAACCTCTTTCGGCAGAATACTTGTCATCGCTCTCCCCCCCGGGCACCTGATCAGAATGCGCCAACCGTCCCGAAAATCAAGTTTTCCCGGGGCTTGGCGGCGATCTGCGATCAATCGGCAACGGTCGCCCCGATCAATGGGGGATCGTGACCGGATTGGACACACCGCAAGAACGCGGTCTGCCGGGCCCGCGCAACCGATGTCGCAAACGCTATGGAAAGCGCGCCAATAGTCGGGGATGATTGCCGCAGGCCGGGCCGCACAAGGGCGCCCGCGGCGCTTCAACGATGAAAGACGGGCACGAGATGACGAAACATGACACGATGGCCACCCGCCCGAACATCGATCATTGGAACCAGCGTGTCGAACTTGCCGCGGCGTTCCGCTGGACCGCGCGGCTCAACCTGCACGAAGGCGTTGCCAATCACTTCTCGCTCGCGGTGAACGAGACGGGCACGCAATTCCTGATGAACCCCAATCAGGCGCATTTTTCCCGCATCCGCGCCTCGGATATCCTTCTTCTGGATGCCAATGATCCCGACACGCTTTCGCGCCCCGGTGCGCCCGACCCGACCGCATGGGGCCTGCACGGATCGGTTCACAGGCGTTGCCCGCATGCGCGTTGCGTCATGCATGTGCATTCGATCTTTGCCACGGTTCTCGCCAGCCTCGCCGACAGTACCCTGCCGCCGATCGACCAGAACACCGCGACCTTCTACAACCGCTATGTCATCGACGAGCATTTCGGCGGGCTGGCCTTCGAGGCCGAGGGCGAACGCTGCGCCGCCGCCCTTTCCGACCCCGCCAGGAAGGTCATGATCATGGGCAATCACGGTGTCCTGATCCTTGGCAAGGATGTCGCCGACACGTTCAACCGGCTCTACTATTTCGAGCGCGCCGCCGAAACCTATATCCGCGCCCTGCAAACCGGCCGGAAGCTGCGCATCCTCAGCCACGAAATCGCCGAAAAGACCGCGGCCGAGCTTGACGACTATCCCGGTCAGGCCGACCGGCATCTGGCCGAACTCTGCGCCATCCTTGATGAAGAAGGCTCCAACTACGCGACGTGACCGGCGGGTGACTTACTCGGCGTTCAGCACTTCTGCCGGCGGCGCGCCCACGGTCTTGACACCGGCCGCGCGCCACCGCGCAAGTTCCGCATATTGGTCAAGCGTCATCGGTTCATAGGCGCGGTAATAGACGTTGACGCTGAAATAGCGTTCGAGCAGACGGCCGTCATGGTCGCGCCGGTATTGCAGATCTTCGGCCGCCAGCACCTGCCGGATGTCCTGGGTCATCCCGAAACGCGCGGCATGGCTGACCAGCGCGCCATTGCCCGCCGATCCCCGATCGGGGCGGCCGCCAAGGGCCGCGATCGCGTCGGCCTCTGGCGTCGGATCGGTGAGGTTCGTGCCGCCCGGCGTCGGATCGGGCAGGGACGCCAGATCCTCTGGCAATTGCAGCGGTTTGGTCGGAAGAACCATGAATTCATCCGGGCTTCGGCTTGCCGATCGGACATTCAGCAGTTTCGGGTCCTTCCCCGAGCCACCGAAGATGCCGCCACAGGCACCAAGCGCCATGATCGCCAAAATGGCGACCGCGCGAATGCCAAGACGTGCCCTCATGGGTTTCTCCCTCACCTGCCTGATGCCGGTTTAGCGCAACTGATCGGTCGCGTCACGGGGTCTTCTCCTTGCCGCCAAAGATCACCAGCGCAAAGGCCCCGGCAAAGACCGCGATATCGGCAATGTTGAACGAATAGGGATTGTGGATGCCCGGGACCGACATGTTCAGAAAATCCGCGACCGCGCCAAAAAGCACCCGGTCCACGACATTGCCCATCGCGCCGCCGATCACCGCCCCGCCGGCGATCCGGACGATCGGTCCCTGATTGCCCCGGCCGACCCAGACCGCGACAAAGCCCGAGATCACCACCGCAAGCAGGATCAAGAGCCAGCGCGCCAGATCCGAACCCGTTGCCAGCAGGCCGAAGTTGATGCCCTGATTCCACGCCATGACGAAATTCAGATAGGGCGGGAACACGTCGATACGCTGCCGCGACCCGAGATCGAGCCAATGGATCACGGCATATTTCGTCGCCTGATCCAGCGCAAAGACGATGATCGCCGTCAGGGTCAGCAAACGCATCGGCCGCCTCAGTGCCGGAAATGGCGCTGGCCGGTGAACACCATCGCCAGCCCCGCCGCGTCCGCCGCCGCGATCACCTCGGCGTCGCGCATCGACCCGCCCGGCTGGATAACGGCCGTCGCCCCTGCCTCGGCCGCCGCCAGCAACCCGTCAGGGAAGGGAAAGAAGGCGTCCGAAGCCACGACTGACCCCTTGACGGTCGGCACCGGCAGCCCGAGGACTTCGGCCATGTCGGCCGATTTCCGCGCCGCGATCCGCGTCGAATCGATCCGACTCATCTGGCCCGCGCCGATACCGACGGTCGCACCGTTCTTGACATAGACAATCGCATTCGACTTCACATGCTTGGCGACTTTCCAGGCAAACAGCATGTCGGCAATTTCCGCCGCCGTCGGCGCCCGCCGCGTCACGACATTCAGCGCTGCCTCATCGATGAATCCGCCATCGCGATCCTGAACCAGAAACCCGCCGGCAACCTGACGGAAGGCAAGCCCGCCGGCTTGGGGGTCGGGCAGGCCCGAAGTCGTCAGAAGCCGAAGGTTCTTCTTCTTGGCAAAGACACTCATGGCGCCGTCATCCGCCCCGGGCGCGATCACCACTTCCGTGAAGATCTGGCAGATTTCCTCGGCCGTCGCCGTATCGAGCGGCCGGTTCAACGCGACAATGCCGCCAAAGGCCGAGGTGCGATCACAGTCGTAGGCGGCGCGATAGGCGTCCAGCAGCGATGCACCGCGCGCAACGCCGCAGGGGTTGGCGTGTTTGATGATCGCGCAGGCCGGGCCATCGGCCGGATCAAACTCGGCGACCAGTTCGAAGGCGGCATCGGTGTCGTTGATATTGTTGTAGCTCAGTTCCTTGCCCTGATGTTGCATCGCCGTGGCGACGCCCGCGCGGTCCGAGCCGTCCACGTAGAAGGCCGCCGACTGGTGCGGGTTCTCGCCGTAGCGAAGCGTCTGGGCAAGCGTTCCGGCAAAGGCGCGCCGCCGCGGCGCCGTGTCGCCGATTGCGCCGGCCAGCCAGTTCGAAACCGCCGCGTCATAGGCCGCGGTACGCGCATAGGCACGCTGGGCCAACTTTCGGCGAAACTTCATGCAGGTCTTGCCACCGTGCTGGTCCATATCGCCCAGCACCTTGGCATAATCCTCGGGATCGACCACCACGGCCACATGGCCATGGTTCTTGGCCGCGGCGCGGATCATCGCCGGCCCACCGATGTCGATATTCTCGACGCAGGTGTCATAATCGGCCCCTTTCGCGACGGTCGCCTCGAACGGATAGAGGTTGACCACCAGAAGATCGATCGGCGCGATCCCGTGCGCCTCCATCGCGGCGACATGTTCGGGATTGTCGCGCAGCGCCAAAAGCCCGCCGTGAACGCGCGGATGCAGCGTCTTGACCCGCCCGTCCATCATTTCGGGAAATCCGGTAAGATCGGCGACATCGCGAACCGCAAGACCGGCATCGCGCAAAAGGCCGGCCGTGCCGCCTGTGGACAGAAGCTCGACCCCGCGTTCGGCCAGCCCGGCCGCGAAGGCGACAAGGCCGGTCTTGTCGGAAACGGAAATCAGGGCGCGGCGAATGGGTGTGGCAGCGTCGGTCACGGTCGAAAATTCCTTCAGTCTGGTGTCGGTCCTTCGTCACGCTCGGTGTCGCGAATGGCCGAGGGCGTATCCTGAGCCTTGGCCAAGGTCCAGCCCAGTTGACATGCATAGTCATGGACATGGGCCGACAGGACGATCTGCTTTGACGCGCGCGGCTTCAACCGGCCGCTTTCCAGATAGACCGAACGGTCCAGAGTCAACTCGCCCACGCCATCATGACGAAAGACCCATATCTCGCCGGATTTCAGCGCCATGGAGACGGCAGTGCCGCCCATGTCCAGCGTCGCATCGACATCGGGATGAAGATGGAACCGCAGATCGAAGGCGATGCCCTGGTGTTTTATCCGGTCCATGATCGTCTCGAAGCGCCGGCGGTCGGCAACCGTCATTGCCCCCAGCGTGTCCTCTCCGGCCAGCGATCTGCCATCAAGATCAAGCACAAGCTGGCGGATATGGCTCAGCCCATGGGTGGGAACATAGCCGTTATGTCCGGCCAGCAGGCGATGACCATCGACATCGTTCTCGGGCTGCGCCCAGACCAGATCGGGCGCATCGTTGATTTCGCCGCGCCGCCCGGCGGCGATGATCCCCTCGGCAGACAGGCGCGATGACGAATAGCCCCGGATGCTCAGGGTCGAATGCGATGGCGTGGCGCGGCCGGCCCGCCGCCAGTCCGGCCCGAAACTTGCCCCCGAACCGCAGTTGACCACTATGGGGCGGCGTCCCGATGTCAGCTCGAGTGCCAGCGTGGACGCATGGGCATTGGCCGATGCCGCCCCGGTCGGCGGGCGCGCCGCATCGGCGATAACGCTGGTACGCCCCGCGGCAAGCCGCGCGTACCCCATCGCCAGCCCATGCGCGGTCAACGCCCGTCCGCCGGCATTGGCCAATGCCTGATCCAGCCGCCCTTCCGCGCCGCGCCCGCCGCCGTGAAAGCGCGCCAGACCGCCATCGGCATGGCGAAGCGCGCGCAGCGTGGGCGCGATCCGCTCGATCGCCGCAAGATGTTCACGCTGGGGGGTGCGTCCCGCCTCGCCCAGCGCGGCGGCGGCCCATGTCAGCAAGGTGAAGACTTCCAGAAGCTCTTCGGGATTGCGTGTCGGAATCCCGCCTTCGGCGTCAATCTCGCGCTCGCACTCGCGCGCAAGGGCCTGGGCGGCCGGCGTCGCGTGATGTTCCATCCCCGTCAGCGCAAGTCCGGAATAGATCAGCCCCGTGAGCGCTTCGAACCGTGGCAGGCCGGGTGCCGCCGCCTTCCAGCGCCGCGACAGAAAGATCGTCTGCCGTCCGAGCGAACGGAAATAGGCGTCGGAATCGCCGCGCTCGCGGCCGTTGAGCAGCAAGATGGCGTGGTTGATCCAGCGGATCAGCCGCCGCCCGGTAAGGTCGGGCGTCCAGCCCGGCCCGCTTCCCCGGCCAAATCGCCGGATCCATTCGAACACCCATTCCTGCGCCCGTTCGCGCGCCGGGGCGTCGGCAACGGCGGCCAGATCGTCAAGCCATCCGCAGCCGTGGATCGCCTCCTCAAACCTCGGGTCGGGCGAGGGCAGGTCCCATATGTACCGGGACTTGGATTCGATCAGGAACCCGGCAAAGAGGAAATTCCCGGCCGTCATCTGGCGGCCGCGCGCAAAGGTTCCGATGGATTTCGGCTCGGGCTGGCTTACAAAGCCCGTGGCCGGACGGGCAAGCGCCGCCAGCCGCGCGTGAAACCGGTTCGCGGCCCCACCTGTCGACCTGCCTGCCTCTGTTCCTGCCGCCACGCCCTGATGCCCTTGTCTTGTTTTTCTGGATGGGGAGAGGCCCCGGGGAATCTGCACGGGGCGCAAGATACCGGCGACCCTGCCCCCTGTCACCGCCCAATCCGGTCAACCGACGGGCGGATGGCGCTATCCGCCGATCAGCGCCAGAACTTCGGCCCTTGTCGGCATCGATGCGGCGGCGCCCGGGCGCGTGACCGATATGCCGGCAACAGCGCAGCCGAAACGCACCGCCTCTACCGCGTCCGCGCCCTCGGCCAGCGCCGTCGCGAAACCGCCGTTGAAGGCATCGCCCGCGCCGGTCGTTTCCACGACTTTCCCCGCCGAAAAGGCAGGAACATGCAGGGCCCGGACCCCGTCATGATAGAAGACGCCATTCTCCCCGAGGGTCATCAGGACGGCACCTGCCCCCAGGTCCAACAGCGCGGCGGCGGCGCGTTCGGCCTCTGCATTCGTGGTGACCGGCAGCCCGGTCAGGCTTGCGGCCTCGTGTTCGTTCGGGGTGACGAAATCGCACAGCGGCAGGACATTCTTTGGCAATCGTGCGGCGGGGGCGGGGTTAAGGATTGTTCGTGCACCGCCGCTGCGTGCCAGTTCAAGCGCGCGCAATGCGGCCGGCAACGGTTGTTCCAGCTGGGTCATGAACACCGCCGCGCCGCCGATCAGGGACGCATTCGCATCCGCGTCCGCGGCACATAGGCGGCCAGCGGCCCCGGCTGCGACGATGATCGCGTTGTCGCCGCTCTTTTCTTCCACCATGATGCAGGCCGAACCCGTATAGCTTTCGGGATCGTCGATCACATGGGCGATGACCCCGGCGCGATCCCATGTTGCCCGCGCGATATCCGCGAAATCGTCGCGGCCAAGTCGGGTCAGGAAATGCACGGCCCCGCCCGCCCGGGCCGCCGCCACCGCCTGATTGGATCCTTTCCCGCCGGGACCAAGCGCAAAACTGTGCCCGAGCAGTGTTTCGCCAAGCTTGGGCAGGCGATCGGTCCTGAATGTGACATCCGCGACAAAAATTCCAAGGATTACAATATCGCGTCGCATTTCGCGCTTTCTCCCGCAGGCCGGTGACCATGAAGGATAGGGTGCCCTTTGCGGCATCGCAATCGGTCACGCGCAAAAACACCGCTTGTATTCGGACCAGAGGATTTTAGGGTGCGCGGGCATTGCCCCCTGCCTTGCATCCCGCCCGATCCGCCGGCACCTCGTCCGCCGCCGCCCAAACCCGAAAGGCCCCCCATGTCTGCCTTCGCCTTCCCGCCGCCCGATCTTTCCTCTGGCGAAATCGCCCAGCTTGCGCAGGCGCATTACGGGCTTGCCGGGACGGCGAAGACGCTGAACTCCGAGCGGGATCTGAACGCGCGTATCGAGGCCGGGGGCAAGGCATATGTCCTGAAGATCGCCAATGCGGGCGAAGACCCGGAGCAGATCGGGTTGCAGAATGCCGCGATGGCGCATCTCGAACGGACGGGCTTTGGCGCGGCCCCCCGGATCGTCCCCACGCTTGCCGGAGAGCCGGCCGTCACGATCGTGGCCAATGGTCGCGACTGCATCATGCGTCTTGTGACCTGGATCGAGGGCCCGCTTCTCAGCGCCACGCCTCGCAGCCTCGCCCAGCTGGAAAATCTCGGCGCGTTCATGGGGCGCCTGACGCGCTCGTTACAGGGTTTTGGCCACCCCGCCGCTTTCCGGCCGGAATTCCTCTGGTCACTGGATCATGTCGCCTCTCTTGCCTCATGGGTTGACGCGATCGAGGACGCGGGCCGCCGAAGCATGGTCGCCGCCCTCTTCCAGCGTTACACTTCACGCGTCGCGCCCCGCCTTGCGGGATGCCGCGCCTCGGTTCTGCATCAGGACGCCAACGACAACAATGTCATTACCGATCCCGAAAACCCCGAAAAGATCGCCGGGCTGATCGACTTCGGCGATATGGCCTTTGGCCGCACGATCAATGAACTGGCGATCACGCTCGCCTATGCGCTGCTCGATGCGGATGACATCTATGCCGCGATGCGAAGGATCGTCGAAGGCTATGTGTCCGAATTTCCGATCACCGAGGATGAGGCCGAGCTTGTCTTCGACCTGATGCGTATGCGTCTGGCGGCATCGGTCTGCATCTCGTCGCGCCGCGCGCGCGAGAACCCGGACAACACCTATCTGAAAGTGTCGCAGGCCCCGGCCTTTGCGCTTCTGGAACGTCTCGACGGTATCGACCCCGAATTCTTCACGGCACTTTGCCGGCGGTCGGCGGGCTTCGCGGCCACGCGCGCCGAGCCCGCGGTACGGGCGTATCTTGCAAAGGTCAGCCCGGCGGCGATGTTCCGGCCCGGCCTTCAGGGGGCGGCGCGCCTTGCCGTTCTGACCGATGGCACGCATCCGGGCATGCCGGCGTTTTCAGACCGGGCCTTCGATGACTGGTTCGCCAGACAACGGCCCGCGAGTTTGCCGGACAGTGTCGCGTTCTACGGATTTGGCCCCTATGGCGAGGCGCGCAGCGTCTATGCCAGCGCCCAGTTCGCCGACAAGGCCAGTGCCGAACGGCGGACACGACACCTTGGCATCGACGTGTTCGCCCCCTCGGGAACGCCGGTCTTCGCGCCCCTGCCGGGCAAGGTGCATTCGGTCGTCTACAATGCCGATCCGCTGGACTATGGCCATACATTGATCCTGCGGCATGAAACCGGGGCGGGTACGGAGTTCTTCACGCTCTATGGTCATCTTGGCGGATCGCTTCCGGGTTTACTGACGCCCGGCCAGAGCGTCGCGGCCGGTGATCTGATCGCCCATCTCGGCGACTGGCATGAAAATGGCGGCTGGGCGCCGCATCTGCATTTTCAGGTCATGACCGACATGCTGGAGCAATCGGGCAATTTCTTTGGTGTCGGACATGACAGTCTTTGGGATGTCTGGTCGGGCATCTGCATCGATCCGAACCTGATCCTTGGCCAGCCACCGGAAAGCTACCGCGTCGATCCCCTTCCGCCGCAGGCGCTTCTGGAACGGCGGGCGGGCCTGATCGGTCCCTCGCTGTCCATCTCTTATACCGAAAAGCTGAAGATCGTGCGCGGCAAGGGCGCGTGGCTTTATGACCATACAGGGCGGCGGTATCTGGATGCGGTGAACAACATCACCCATGTCGGCCATTGCCATCCAAGGGTGGTCGCGGCCCTTGCCGGACAGGCGGCGGTTCTCAATACCAACAGCCGGTATCTGAACGACCTGATGCCCGCCTTTTCGGAACGGCTGGCCGCGACCCTGCCCGGCGATCTCAAGGTGGCCTATTTCGTGAATTCGGGAACCGAGGCGAACGAGCTTGCGCTGCGCATCGCCCGGACCGCACTTGGCACGAAATCGACGGTGGTGCTCGACTGGGCCTATCATGGCAATTCCGGTGGCATGGTCGATGTCAGCCCCTACAAGTTCAAGCGCAAGGGCGGGTATGCAAAGCCGGATTTCGTGGAAATCGCCGCGTTCCCCGATCCCTTTCGCGGCCCGCACAAGGGCAGATCCGAAGCGGCGGGTATCGCCTATGCCGCCGATATCGCCCGCTGCCTTGACGCGCACAGGGCCCGCACCGGGTCCGGCGCCGCCGCCTTCATCGCGGAATCGATCTCGGGCGTCGGCGGGCAGGTCCTCTACCCCGAGGGTTATCTGCGCGCAGCCTATGATCGCGTGCGCAAGGCCGGAGGCATCTGTATCGCGGACGAGGTGCAATGCGGATTCGGACGGGTCGGCTCTGCCTTCTGGGGCTTCGAATTGCAGGGTGTGGTCCCCGACATCGTGGTCATGGGCAAACCGATCGGCAACGGTCATCCCTTGGCCGCCGTCGTGACAACCCCGGAACTGGCCGCGAAATTCGCCAACGGCATGGAATATTTCAACTCGTTCGGGGGCAATCCGGTGTCGATGGCCGTGGGGCTGACCGTGCTCGACATCATCGAGGATGAGGGGCTGCAGGCACAGGCCCGCGCGACCGGGGACCACATGCTCGCCCGGTTCGCAGAGCTGGCCGAACGCCATCCGCTGATCGGCGATGTGCGCGGGGCCGGGCTGTTCAGCGGGATCGAACTGGTGCGCGATCGCGAAACGCTGGAACCGGCAACGCAGGAGGCGGGGCTGATCGTCAACCGGCTGCGTCAGGAAGGGGTTCTGGCATCGACGGACGGCCCCCTCGACAATGTGCTGAAGTTCAAGCCGCCGATGGTCTTTGGCCGGGATGAGGCCGATCTGCTTTGCGATACGCTCGACCGGGCGCTGACCGCGCTTGTTGTCTGACCCCAAGGATCAGTTCGCCAGTTCGGACAGTCGCAGGATCTGGCCGCCAGCCGCCGCGGCGTCTTCGGCATCGTGGCTGACCATCAGAACCGGTATGTTCCTGCCGCGCACATGGTCGAAGACAAAGTCACGCATCTGACGCCGCCGGTCGGGGTCCAGCTTGGAAAACGGTTCATCGAGCAACAGGGCCCTTGGTTCCGCCAGCAAGGTCCGCATCAATGCCACCCGCCCAAGCTGACCGCCTGAAAGCGTCGCCGGATCACGGTCGCCGAACCCTTCAAGCCCGGCCTCGGCCAGGGCAGCCTCGACGGCCATGCGCCGTGGCCCGGCCTGCCTGATGCGGCGGGCAAGACCGAAGGCCAGATTGTCGCCCACCGACAGATGCGGAAAAAGAAGCGCGTCCTGAAACAGGATCCCGATCCTGCGCGCCTCGGCCGGCAGGCCCGTGACCTCGCGCCCGTCCAGCCGAACCCTGCCCTGCGGTGCGAACCCCGCGGAAAGATGCCCGCCGATAAAGTCGACAAGGGTCGATTTTCCGATCCCCGACGGCCCCATCACCGTCGCGACCTCTCCGGGGGCGACAGTCAGGGTCAACGGCGCAAAAAGCGGCCGGTCGGACCGTGCCGCGCGAATGACAACCCCTTCAAGCTCCAGGCTCATCCCCTGCCCCCGTTCAACCCGGCGCGGTCCCGGTAAATCATGCGCGGCACCCACCAGGCGGCCAGATAGGACGCGAAGGGAAGTGCGGCCTGCAAGACGGCATAGACGCCCACGACCCGCCGGTCCGATCCGGAGGAAAGGGTCACGGCCTCGGTCGTCAGGGTGGCGATGCGGCCGGCGCCCAGAAACAGCGTGGGCAGGTATTGGGCGACCGAGACGGCAAAGCCGATTGCCGCGGCCACAAGGATCGGGGCCAGAAGGATCGGCAGCTTGACCGCCCATAACCGCCGCCACGGCCCGGCGCCAAGTGTTGCCGCCTGCCCGACCATTCGCCTGTCGAGCGCCCGCCACGGATCGGACAGCGCGACCATCACATAGGGAAAGACAAAAAGCACATGCCCCCAGATCACCGTCGCCCGGCCATTGCCAAGCCCGACGCCCAGCATCGCCACGGACAGACCGTAGAGAAACGCAACCTGCGGCACCAGAAGCGGAAGATAGATCAGCCCTTCGGCCCACCCCACACGCCGCATGCCTGCGCGGTCCTCGCCTTCCAGCCATGCGATGGCGATGAGGATCGAAATCAGGGTCGCGCAGAGGCCGATGCCGAAGCTTTCCGCGAATGCCGCGCCCCAGCCCGCGCCCGGGCGCAGCCATGCCTGCATGCTCCAGCTTTCGGGCAGGAAACCGGGAAAACTCCAGCGCCACGCGAAGGACCAGACCAGAAGCGACGCCAAAGCCAAGGCACCCGCCAGCATCAGCGCGCCGGTGACAGCCCCCGCAACCGCAAGAAACGGGCCCGATACCATGCCGCGCCCGCCGCGCCGCACCCATAGGCGCCCGATCCTTGTGGCAATCCCTTCGGCCAGAAGCCAGACGCCTATCGCCAGCAGCACGATCACCGATTGCAGAAGTGCCGCCGCCGATGCCGGAAGCAACAGACCGATATCGGCGGAATAGAACCACCGCGTCATCGCCACGGCCAGCGTCGGCGGGTTCGACGGGCCGAGGATGATGGCCATGTCCACGACCGACAGGGCGAAGGAAAGCACCACGAATACCGGCAGCCGGATCAGGGGATAGATCTGCGGCAGGATGATCTTGATCCAGACAAGGCCGCGTGCGTAACCCAGCGCGCGCCCCGCCCTCAGATGGTTTTCGGCAGGGATCTGCGTGAGCGCCGTCATCATCATCAGGAACAGGAACGGCACTTCCTTGATCAGCAGTCCGATGATCAGCGAAAAGCCCATCGGGTCGTTCACCGTCGCGATGTCCGGGGGCAGGTTCCAGCCCGTCGCCCAAGGGCTGAGGAGCCGCGCGATCCAGCCTGACGGCGAAAGAAGAAAGGCAAGGCCGATGGCCAGCGCCGCATGCGGCGCGGCGAGGAACGGGGCCAGGACACGCCCGGCCCGTGCCCGCGCCCATTTCCGGCCATGGATCAAGGCGCACAAGCCGCTGGCCAGCAGCAGCGAAATGATGGTCGAGCCAAACCCGACCCAAAGCGTCAGGGCCACGCTCGTGCCGAAGCCCGGCAGCCCGAACAGCTGCCGCCAGGGTGCGAGCGACCATTCGCCCGCCCCGATCGCCGGCAGGATGCCGAAGGCCGCCCGCGCGGTTTCCCAAAGCCCGGCCACGATCGGCAGGACGAAACCGGCCAACACCGTGAAGAGGACTATCAGCCTGAGTGCGCGGCCCTCGCGATGGGTCATTCGGTGTAACGTCTGGCCCATTCCTCGGCGATGCGGGTCATCCAGCTGGGATGCGGCTCATTCAGGGTCGCGCCCAGCGCCTCGTTCGCGGGCAGCGCGGGCGAGGCCGGCAATGCGGCAAAGGCGGCCTTTGCTGCGTCATCCAGCTTTGCCGGATCCAGCACGGAATAGGACCCGAGAACCTCGATATTCTGGGCCATGGCCTGTGTCGCCGGATCAAGAAGGAAGTTGGCCACGACCATCGCGCCTTCCTTGTGGGCGGCGTTGTAGGGGATCGCAACGAAGCTGATATTGCCGATCGATCCAGCGGCGGGCGCATAGCTGCGCACCGTATCCGGCAGAAGGCCACGCTTGACCGCCGCCGCGGCGGCCGCCGGATCGAAGGCCATGGCGAAATCGACCTCGCCGTCGTTCAGCATCTGTTGCAGGACGCTTTCATTCTCGGGGAATGTCTTGCCTTCACGCCAAAGGGTCGGACGCAGCGCATCATACCAGGCCCAGAGCGGTTCCGTCGCCGCGGAGAAGCTCGCCTCCGTCGCCTCGGACTGCAGCGTTGCAGGATCGGGCGCAAGTTCGATCAGCGCCTGCTTGAGGAACGTCGCCCCCATGAAATTCGACACGGCGGGATGCGTGAAACGCCCCGGATGGGCCTTTGACCAGTCAAGCAGCGACGCCATGGACATGGGCGGCTGATCGACGCGCGCGCTGTCATAGGTCAGCACGAATTTCGCCAGCCGCCAGGGGGATTCGTAACCTTCGGTGGGAATGGTGAAATCGACCAGTGCCGCCGACCCGTCCGACAGATCGAGGTATTTGGAGTTGGGCAGGTCCCCCAGGAACGGCCCATGAAGCAGGCCCTGTTCCTTCATCGACAGGAAATTCGCGCCGTTGATCCAGATCATGTCAACCGATCCGCCGTCGTCCTTGCCCGCCGCTTTCTCGGCCACGACGCGCGTCACCGCCTCGGCCGTGTCGCTCAGCTTGACCTGCTGGATCGTGACCCCGTATTCCGCCTCAAGCCGGCCGCTGGCCCAGGCGATGAAATCGTTCGTGCGCTCATCCCCGCCCCAGGCGTTCCAGTAAACGGTCTGACCCTTTGCGGCGGCGACCGTTTCGCTCCAGTCGGCGGCGAAGGTGGGCAGGGCGATACTGGCGGCAAGCGCGGCAAGCAAGGGAAGACGCATGAACAATCCTGTCTGTCTGTTTCAGGTGAAGCTTCGCCAGCCCTGATGCCAGCGGGTGATGGTGGTCAACACACAAAGAGCGGCAAAGGCAAGGGCAAGCGCGGGAAAGGCAGAGGGCCAAAGACACATGGCGATGAACAGCGCGATGGTCTCGGTCCCCTCGGTCAGCCCGCCAAGATAGTAGATGCCCTTCGCCGGATAATCCTTCGCGGTCATCCCGCGCCGTGCCGCGATCGAGGCAAAGGCCAGAAAACTGGAACCCGTGCCCACGAAACTGGCGATCAGCACCGCCGCGGCAAGGGCATTCGCCGCCGGATCGGCAAGGGCGAACCCCAGGGGCACCAGCGCGTAAAAGACAAAGTCGAACGCGATGTCGAGAAAGGCGCCGCGGTCGGTCGGCGCGGTCATCCGCGCGATGATGCCGTCCAGCCCATCGGCGGCGCGGTTCGCAATGATCAGCGCCAGCGCAGTCCCGTAGGCCCCCGCGGCCAATGCCCCAACGGCAACCAACCCCAGCCCGAAGCCCGCCAGCGACACCTGATCCGCCGTAATCCCGCGCGCGATCAGCCCGCGCGCCGGCGCGTCGAAAAGGCTTCGGATCACGGGCAAGAGGTGGCGGTCGAACATTCAGCCCCTCCGCCAGGTGTGAAAACGCTCCAGAAACGCAAGTGCACGCGCATTCACATGCGCCTTGCGCCATTCACCGGCGGCGAATTTGTTGGCCTCGGCCAGCGTCGGATAGCTGTGGATCGTGCCAAGGATCTTGCCCAGCCCCAGCCCGTGCTTCATCGCCAGAACGAATTCGGCCATCAGATCGCCCGCATGTTCGCCTGCGATGGTAACGCCAAGGATCCTGTCCTTGCCCGGCGGGGTCAGCACCTTGACGAAACCATGGGCCGTACCGTCGGCGATGGCGCGATCAAGGTCGTCGATGCCATAGCGCGTCACCTCATAGGCAATTCCCTTTTCCCGCGCCTCCTGTTCGTTCAACCCGGCCCGCGCCACTTCGGGATCGGTAAAGGTCGCCCATGGGATTACCCGATAATCGGCCTTGAACCGCTTGAATGTGCCAAAAAGCGCGTTGACCGAGGCGAACCATGCCTGATGCGCGGCCGTATGGGTGAACTGGTATGGCCCGGCCACATCGCCCGCCGCAAGGATATTGGGATATTTCGTTTCCAGAAACTCGTTCGTCTCGATCACGCGGCCGGTGGCAATGCCAAGGTCCTCAAGCCCGTATCCGTTCAGCCGTGCCGCACGTCCGACGGCCACCAATATGTCATCGAACGCGATCCGGCTGGTTGTGCCATCCGCCTCGACCTCGATCCACTTTCCCTTGCTGTCCGTGCCGAGGCGCACCCCCTTGTGGCCCGTCAGAACCGTGACGCCGTCTGCCTCCATCGAGGCTTTGACAAGGGCCGCGACCTCTTCATCCTCGCGATGGAGGATACGGGGCAGCATCTCGATCTGCGTGACCTCTGATCCAAGCCGCGCGAAGCTTTGCGCCAGTTCGCATCCGATCGCCCCGCCGCCAAGGACGACAAGCCGCTTCGGCGCCGCATCGCGCGTGCCCATCGCGTCCCAAAGCGTATCCGAAGTGAGATAGCCCACCTCGTCAAGTCCGGGCAACGGCGGAACGAAAGGCGCGGCGCCGGTCGCGAGGATCACCGCGCGGCTGGTCAGGCGCCGCGACGCGCCATCGGCATCGGTAATCTCGACCGTCCAGGGATCGATCAGCTTCGCGTAGCCCTGCAGCACCTCGACACCCAGCCCCTGATAACGCTCCGCGCTGTCATGCGGCTCGATCGCTGCAACCACCGCACGGATACGTTCAAAGACCTTTCCGAAGGAATAATCCGGCACCGAGGCCGTCAGGCCGTATTGATCGGCATGCCGTATCTGGCGGGCCAGTTTGGCCGATCTGATCAGCGCCTTGGACGGCACACAGCCATAGTTCAGGCAGTCGCCGCCCATCTTGTGCGCCTCGACCAGCGTCACCCTGGCCTTCACCGCAGCCGCGATATAGGCCGAGACAAGCCCGGCTGCACCGGCACCGATCACCACAAGATTGCGGTCATAGCGCGCTGGCCGCGTCCAGCCGGAATAGACGCGGCGGCGCTTGACCAGCCCAAGGACGAACCGCGCGACCCAGGGGAAAATACCCAGAAGCGCGAATGACAGCAAAAGAGGCAGGGAAAGAATGCCCGACAAGCTGTCAAGCTGGGCAAGCTGGGTGCCCGCATTCACATAAACAGCCGTACCGGCAAGCATGCCGGCCTGACTGACAAGGTAGAAGGTCAAGGCCCGGATCGGCGTCAAACCCATCAGGAGGTTGATCGCAAAGAACGGGATCGCCGGGATAAGCCGCAGGGTGAACAGATAGAAGGGCCCGTCGCGCCGCATCCCTTCCGTTATTGCCGTCAGCCGGCTGCCGAACTTTTCATGCACCCAGTCCGACAGAAGATAGCGCGAGGCAAGAAAGGCCAGCGTCGCCCCCGTTGTCGATGCGAAAGAAACCAGCGCCAGCCCCCACCAGAACCCGAAAAGCGCCCCCGCCGCCAGCGTCATCCAGACCGCCAGCGGCAGCGACAGCGCGGTCACTGCCACATAGGCCAGAAAAAACGTGGCCGCGACAAAGACCGGCCGATCGGCGCGCCACGCACTCACCCCCTCAAGCCGGGCGCGCAACATTTCCAGATCGGGCGGGTTGCGCCCGATCGCGATGATGAGCACAGCCGCGATGGTGACGAAAACGAAAAACAGGGCAGGCCGTTTCATGAATGGCGGCCCTTTTCGGCCCGCATCAGCCCTGATGCGGCCAAATCCAATTCGTGCTTGATCAAATCCAGTCCCCTTCGGCGTCCTGCCCGAATTTGCAACAAGCATGTCCCGAGGCCAAGACCATTACAATAAGGTCCGCATCTCGTGATCTGCCGTGATCGGCGGGCCCGATGGCTCCGGCGCCGGAAAAGGCGCCCCGCTTCCGCGGAGCGCCCCGTTTCCGGCCGTGGGGGTCAGGCCGTCACTGCAGGATCGAGCGGATCTGGTACCCTCGGCCATCTTCACTGCCATTGTGAAGGGCCGCGGAAATCATGGCGATCTGCCCGGGCGTCAGCGATGTCAGATCGGCCTGGGGGACATAGCGCTTGACCTCATACGCATCCGACGGGCTCAGGACATCGTGCGCGCTCATCGCGAAGGCTCCGCTCGTGGTTGCAAGAACAAGCGCGGCGGCGGTGATCAATTTCGTCTTCATGGTCATTTCCTTTGTTTGCTAACGGGCCAGAGCATCTGTCTCCGGGCTCGATGCAAAGAACATGCGGGCGGCCTGCCCGGATCGGAAATCACAGTCCGCTCACACCGGAATCGCGGTGAAGTTCACGTTCGTGCCATTGACAGCGCGCATGGGGCCACCCCCCGTCGCCGGGGGGCGGCAAATCAGCTGAAAATCAGGGCGGATCCGGGGTACAATGCCGGATACCGGGTGTGCGCGCGTTCAACTTCCCGGCAGCAGGTCAAGAAGGTCCGGCCGCCGGCGACGATTGCATATGCATTGTGCGGGGGTGCACACCTGTCTTTCGGGCGCTTCGCGGGTCAGATCAGCCGGGTTTTCTGGCTTTCAGATGCGTCGGACAGTGTTCGCCACTGTCCAGAACCGGAATCATCCGGCCCCAGATACCGATGTTCTCGTCGACGAAATCACGCCCGACCAGCGCCGCGGCGGCATCGCCGACCGGGCCCTGCAAGCGCGCAAGCTCGGTCTTGGCAACCTCTCGGTACCAGCCGTTCCGGCTGACCACATGCACATCGACAAATCCCGCCGCTTCCATCGCCTCTCGGTAGCGGGCGGGCGAGGCCATGCCGAAATCCAGCCCTTCGGCCGCAATATAATCGCGCATCATCTTCGACGGCTCTCCGTCATGCCCGATCAGCCAGTCCGAGGCCACGAACCACCCGCCGGGGCGAAGCACGCGGCAGACCTCGCGCATCAGCGCGTGCTTGTCGGGGATGTGGACGATCGAATCCTTTGAAAAGACGATGTCGAACGTTGCCGGCGGAAACGGCAGCGGACCGGGCGCGACCTTCAGGCAGCCGATCCGCGATTCCAGCCCGGCTTCGCTGATCAGTTCGCGGGCGCGGTTCAGCACGCCGTCCTCGACATCGATGCCGCAGACATAGCCGGCCCCGTGGGCCTGGCACAGCGCGATGTCGATCCCGCCGGCGCCACAGCCGATATCAAGCACGTTCCGGCCCAGAAAATCGCTGCCCTCGACCAGACGGGCCACCTCGCCCCTGCCGCCGGGCGACAGGAAACCTTCGCCCCAGATCGCTTCCAGCATGCCGATCAGGCGGCGGTGATAAAGTTCGCCATTTTCAGCTTCCATCCCGCTCTCCGATTTTCAGGGACTCCAGCCCTGCCCAGTCCCGGGCCGGCAGCACATAGGCCGGCAGGTCCACATCCTGTGTCCAGCCGAAGATACACAGGAACGGCACCGGTCCGACCTTGGTCATGTGCGGCGCGTGCGGGCGGTTCCACACCGGGACATGCGCGGGCTTGATGACAAGGGGCGTTTCGGGGCCGAACCGCCATCCGTGCGGACCGGTCAATGGTGCGTAAAGCTCCGGCGCCGGATGGGCATGATCGCGGTAAAGAACGTCCGGTGCGATGATGAACAGGCCCAGATCGAACTCGGCCGCGTGGATCGGGGCACCGCCCCCGATAAGCGAGGCAAAGGCATGGCCCGAAAGAAACGCAGCACCGATCTCATCCGGTGGATATTCGCCGTAGGTGATCCAGCTCAGGTGCGGCGATGCCACGGATATCGCATCGGCCAGCGCCGGATGGGTTTGTTCGAGCGCAGAAAGTGCCGGCCCGAGATTGGCGTCGACGACCGGGTTGCCTTTCCCCGGTTTCGGACGGACCCCACCGCCAGACCAGCGGGCGATCCGCCCGCGCACTTCGGCAACCCCCACGCCGGAAAACCCTGAAAGATAGCGGTCGATTTCCTCGATCAGGCGGGCGATTGCGCGGTCAGCCGGGACGGCGACCTTTTCGACCGGCCTGATCCGGCGCGCGGCAAGCAGAAGGTCCGGATCCTCCCAGTCCTTTGGCGAACAGACCCGGTAGGCCTCCAGAATGTCGGCCGACAACAATCCGCGACGGTACAGATGCATGGCGGCAGCGTATCTTTGCCGGCCCGATCCCGGCAGCCCGAGCGGAAGCTGCAACTCGATCCAGGCCAGATGATCCTCGCCGCCCTGAACCGTCATTTGTTGGCCTGATAAGCCAGTTGCGCATCAAGATCGCGGCGTTTCTCGGCCCGGGTCAGGATAATGCCGGCGATGGTGATGCCGATGCCGACGATGCAGACCATGATCGTCGCCAGCGCATTCACGTCCGGCGTGACGCCCAGCTTGACCTTCGACCAGATCAGGATCGGCAGGGTCGTGGTGCCGGGACCGGTGGTGAAATTGGTGATCACCACATCGTCGAGCGAGATGGTGAAGGCCAGAAGCCAGCCCGAAACGATGGCCGGAGAAATCACCGGCAGGGTGATGTCCTTCATCACCTGCCAGGGGCGCGACCCGAGGTCCATCGCGGCCTCTTCGATGGAGTCGTCCGTCTGAACCAGCCGCGAATGCACGATGGTCGAGACGAAGACCATCGAAAAGGTGATATGGGCCAGCGTCACTGTCGTGACCCCGCGTTGGGCGGGCCAGCCGATATATTCGGCCATCAGGATGAAAAGCATCAGCGAGGCGATCCCCGTGATCACCTCCGGCATGACCAGAGGCGCGGTGATCAGGCCGGAAAACAGTGTCCGCCCCCGGAATGTCTTGAACCGCGCGATGGCGATCCCGGCCATCGTCCCAAGGATCGTCGCGAAGGTAGCACTTGTCACCGCAATCTGAAGCGACAGCATCACCGCCTTGAGGATCTGCCGGTTCGACAGAAGCGATACGTACCACTTGACGGAAAAACCGCCCCAGACCGTGGCAAGCCGCGATCCGTTGAAGGAATAGACCATCATCGACAGGATCGGGATGTAGAAAAAGGCAAAGCCGAAGCAAAGCATGGTGATCAGGAAGACCGGGCGTTGCCGCATCACGCTTCCTCCCGCTGCTTTTCATAGGATTTTGCGTCGTAATAGGTGTAGATCATCAGCGGAACCACGAGCAGAACCAAAAGCGCGATCGCCACGGCGGATGCCATTGGCCAGCTTCGCGCCGAGGTGAATTCGTCGGCGATAACGCGGCCGATCATGGGGCGCGAGGACGATCCGACCAGCGAAGGAATGATCAATTCGCCCGATGCGGGGATGAAGACCAGCATCGAACCCGCGATGATGCCGGGCACCGACAGGGGCAGCGTGACATCGCGAAACACCCGGAAGGGCCGGGAACCAAGGTCCATCGCCGCCTCGTTCAGCGAAAAGTCCAGCTTTTCGAGATTGGCGTAGAGCGGCAGGATCATGAAGGGCAGATAGGAATAGACGGTGACAAGGATCACGGCAAAATTCGTGTTCATCATCGGGATATAACGCAGCGCCCAATCCGCCGGGACGATCCCGTTGTAGATCGAGGTCAAAAGCTTGTTGAACCAGCTGTTGGACCCCATGAGGCCCATCCAGGCGTAGACGCGCAGCAGAAAGGATGTCCAGAAGGGCAGGATCACCAGCATCAGCAGGACATTGCGCCATGACCGGCTGACCCGTGTCAGCCCCAGTGCCATCGGATAACCGATCAAGAGGCACAAAAACGTCGCAAAGGCCGCGTTCGCGACCGAGGTCAGATAGGCGCGGATATAAAGGTCGTCCGAAAACAGCCGCTGGTAATGGGCGAAATTCAGGACCGGGTTTTCGCCGCCGAAGGAAAAGGGCGGTGCCGTCGGGGTGCGGGTCGCGAAGCTCATCGCAAGGACGATGATGAAGGGAAGCAGAAAGAAGAAGATCAGCCAGAGATAGGGGGTGCCGATGGTGATCCTGATCCAGCCCCGACGGTGAAACCAGCGTTCAAGCGGCGTGTCGTGATGCGAAGGTGACATGCGCCTATTCCTTCAAGAGGATCGCAGCCGACGGATCGAAAGAAAACCAGACCTCGTCCTCCCAGTCCGCGACGCGCTCGGCCTCGCCCACGCGGCGGGCGTTGACCGAACTGACCGAGATGACCCGCCCCGTGCCGGTCGCGACACGGTAAAGCGAATCCTTGCCGAAATAGGCAAGATCGCGGACGACGCCGGCAACCGCGTTCCCCGATTTCGGCTTTTGCCGCGACAGCACGATCTTTTCCGGCCGCACCGCCATTGAAATCCCCTGTCCGGCCTCCAGCCCATCGATGGCTCTCGCCTCGATCTCGCCGCCCAGCTCCGGAACCTCGACTTTCGCGGTTTCGGCGCCGACCGAGGTCACCCGGGCATCGAACAGGTTGATCGAACCGATGAACCCCGCCACGAACTTCGAATTCGGATATTCATAGACATCCGTCGCGGTTCCGATCTGCCTGATCTGCCCCTTGTCCATGACCGCAAGCCGCGACGACAATGTCATGGCCTCTTCCTGGTCATGGGTCACGACGATGAAGGTCGTGCCGGTCTTGTCCTGAATGTCCATCAGTTCGAACTGCGTATGTTCGCGCAGTTTCTTGTCCAGCGCGGCAAGCGGTTCATCCAGCAGCAGAAGTTTGGGTTGACGGGCCAGTGCGCGGGCAAGGGCGACGCGCTGGCGCTGGCCACCGGAAATCTGGTGCGGTTTTCGATGCGAAAACTCGGTAAGCTGGACAAGGGCCAGCATCTCGCGCACGCGATCCTGACGCCCGGCCGCCGTCATCTTTTCGTGCTTCAGCCCATAGGCCACGTTCTTTTCAACGGTCATATGGGGGAACAGGGCATAGGACTGGAACATCATGTTCACGGGCCGCTCGTAGGCGGGAAGGTCGGTCATGTCCTGACCGTCGATATAGATACGTCCCTTCGTCGGCTCCTCGAACCCCGCAAGCATCCGCAAAAGCGTTGTCTTGCCGCAGCCCGAGCCGCCCAGAAGGGAAAAGATCTCTCCCTTCCGGATTTCCAGATTGACGTCAGAGACCGCGGTAAACGTTCCGAAGCGTTTGGTGACCCCCTCGATCCGTATGAAATGGGGTTCATCGGCTTTCTGCCGGACAGGCGCCTCGGCCTTGCCCTTGGAACCTGCCGTCACCGTAGCTGCGGTTTCGTTCATCGCGGTCTCTCCGTCATCTTGTCGTCACACTGGCAGAGACTCCTCGATCAGCCCGACTTGATGTCCTGCCACGCGCGGGTCATGGCGCGTTCCTGTTCTTCCGAGAACGGTTTCGGCGCCCACATCCGCCCGATGGTCTCGGCATCCGGGGAGACCGCCGGGTCTTCAAGGATTTCGGGCAGGATGAACTCTTTCGCCGCAAGGTTGCCGGAGGCATAATAGGTGTAATTGGTGCACCCGGCCGCCGCTTCGGCCTGCATCATGAAGTCCATGAACTTGTAGGCGTTTTCGCGGTTCGGCGCGTCCGAGGTGATGCACATGCAATCCACCCATGCCGGCGCGCCGGTCTTTGGCACGAAATAGGCAAGGTTCATTTCGATTCCGGCCTCGGCCGCGCGGCCTGCCGCCGTCGCATAATCGCCCGACCAGTTGTTCACCGCACAAAGCTCGCCGTTCGGAATGGCATTCAGATAGTTGGTGTTGTCGAAGGTGCGGATGTACTGACGGATCGGTTTGAACGCCTCGACCACCTTCTGATAGTCGTCGAGATTGGTGGTGTCGCCGTCCAGCCCGAGGTAGCGAAGCACCATCAGCATGATGTCGGCCGGGCTATCCAGGATGGAGATGCCGCAATCGGCAAGCTTGGCCGCATTTTCCGGTTTGAAGATCAGGTCAAGGGTTGTCATGTCGGCGCCCGGAATACGCTCGTTCACCAGATCGACGTTATAGGTCATCCCGACCGAGCCCCACATGTAGGGCACGCCGTATTGGTTGCCCTCGTCCCAGCCCGAAAGAATACGCAGGATTTCGGGGTCAAGGTTCTTCCAGTTGGGCAGCATCGACTTGTCGAGCGGCTCATAGATGCCAGCGGCAATCGCCCGCGGCATGTCGATGCCGGCATGATCCACAACGTCATAGCCCGTCGACCCTGCCAGCATCTTGGCCTGCGCTTCTTCGGCCGAGGAATAGGTGTCATAGACAACGCCAATCCCGGTTTGCGCCTCAAAATCGGCCAGCGTCGTCTCGCCGATATAATCGGCCCAGTTATAGACGTTCACCGTGCCGGACTGCGCCCAGGACGGTCGCACATATGGTGTCGCCAAGGTGCCGCCGATGACTGCGAGTGTGGATCGTCTTGTCAACTTTGTCATTGTGTCTTTCCTCCCAACTTTCTTGCGCCAGTCTTTCTTGTGACTTTAAGTGGATTTCGCGTTGGCACTACGCAATTTGTCGTTCAGATCGGCCATCGAGACCTCATCCGGGGCATCGGCCAGTTTCACGACCGGAAGTATCCGGCGCAAAGCGTCGTGATGCGCCCGGACGCCATATTCGAGGTCGGAAAGATGAAAATCCTCGAAGGCCGAGGATTTCATCGACTCGTTCGACCATACCGAAAGCTGCTGGTCCTCTTGCGATGTGTCACGGTCGATCCGGTAGGCAAGATAACGCGCCGCGCGTTGTTCGCGGCTTTCATGCGCATAACGGTAAATCCGCCCGGACAGTTTGGTCTTGCCCGGTGACAGCGGAATATCGTGGTAATATTGCGCGCCTTCCGGCGTAAAGGCGATGACCGTGTTCGGGAACATGCCGTAATAGGTCCAGGCCCGGCGCAGCCTTTCGGGCAGCCAATCGTGAACCGGGCTCAGCTTCACATAATTGCGAACGGACCAGAGGCGCCCCGGTGTATCGCCGAATTCGGCGATCGAGTGTGACAGGCCGCCCGGATAGGTCAGGTCGCGATAGGTCCGGCCGTAAAGATCCTGCAATGCAGGATGCGCCATGGCGACGTGATAGCCTTCGTTGTCCACGTCGCGGACCGACTTCCAGTTGACGGGCAGAACGCTGTCACCGCTCCAGCCGGTTTCGGCAGGCAGCAGGTCCTCGGCGCGATAGTGGCCGAAATCGGCTTCGAAAGCCTCCATCAGCCTGGACACGGATGGTTGTGGCCCGGCAAGGAACCTGAGAAAGATCAGCCCGTGCCAGATTTCCATCTCGACCGGCTTCAGCCCGAATTCGCCGCGATCGAGATCGCCGAAGGTTTCCGGCCTGGCCGGACCGCGCAATGTGCCGTCGAGGTTGTAGACCCAGCCGTGGAACGGGCAGACCATCGCGCCCTTGCAATGGCCCTGCGCCCCGTCCGCCAGTCGCGCGCCCCGATGACGGCAGAGGTTGTGAAACGCCCGCACCTCGCGATCCTTGCCCCTGATCACCAGCGCACGCTCGCCCAGCATGTCAAAGGTCAGCCAGTCGCCCGGCGCGGGAATATCGTTGACATGACCAACGACCTGCCAATGCGTCAGAAAGACTTCCAGTCGCTCAAGCTCGAACAATGCGGCGGAGTGATAGGCCCATCCGGGCAGACCCCGGCGATCCCATTCATTCGGCACGGCAACCGGCTTGGCAACGGTGTTCATCGTCTTCCCCTCAGGCAGGCTCCATCTGCGCCCGCACCCAGTTATGAAATTTCAGAATGTCGAATTCCTGCGGCATCAGCCGGCCGCTCTGATACTTCCCGGATTTCAGCCCGCGCTGGTTCATCTCGCAGGCTGCCCCGTCCTGATCGAGAACCAGCGTGGCAAAGCGGGCGACCTCGGCCGCATCGAAGCCGGGTTGCGCCAGCGTTTCGTCCGGGAACAGCCATTCGGCTGTCAGGCGGGTGCGTTCAGGGCCGAGCGGCGTGACCGTGACCGAGCGCACGTAATCCACATGCGCGACGACGAACATGGTCGGGTAAACCGTCACGAAGTTGTAGCCATTGGCCTTTTCCTGCGCCGTCAGCCCGGCAAATTCCGGCCCGCAAGGGGCGCCCGACATCGTCCAGCTGCGCGCGCCTTCCTTCAGGGTCGGCGCTTGCGGTGTCCCCGCTTCCCATCCCGGCGCCTCGTTCGCGGCCATGACCCCCTGGCGATAGATCGGCACCATGTCGCAAAGCTCGGGGTGAATGCCCGGACAGTGCAGGCATTCATTGTAGTTTTCCCAGAAGATCTTCCAGTTGCAATCCAGATCGCGGGTGATCCGGTGGCCGGTGCGCAACGTGTCCATTGGCCAGTTGTCCAGCGCGGACAACCCCAGATCGGGGCAAAGCTCTGGCGGTTCATCCGCCACGGACAGAAACACGAAGCCGTTCCATTGGCGGACATGGACGGGGAACAACCCGTGCGCCTGCCTGTCGAAATCCGCTGTCGGCGTTGCGAAGGCCGTGGAAACCAGACGCCCCGACATATCGTAGGCCCAGTTGTGGTAGGGGCAGGTGATCAGTTTGCCCAATGGCTTTTCATCGGCCGGGCACAATTCGGCGCCCCGGTGGCGGCAGGTGTTGTGAAACGCGCCAAGCCGGCCGTCTGACGCGCGGCACAGGATCACATTCTGGCCGCCGATTTCATGGCGCCGCATCGTTCCCGGCGCCAGATCGTTCAGACGCCCGACATTCACCCAGCTTCGCCGCCAGATGGCGCGCTGTTCCCGCGCGAACCATTCCGGGTCGTGGTAGCTTTCCGCCGGAAGCGTTTCGGGGCAGTGGTCAAGCAAAGGGGATGTCTCGGTCATGAGGTTGCCCCGCACCGCTTCCCGTGTTTCCTGCGAAACGGTATCCGCCCCTGTGCCTCGGGCTGCGCCTTCCTCGCCATCGGAAGGCGCAAACAATCCGCTTGCCCCCTTGTCTTCCCGGTCGGTTCCATAGCTGCTTGCATCGGAAGTTCAGGCATCCTGCACCACGGAAGGGAAAGGCCAACCCTGATCCCGCCAGACTGGATCGGCGAATAAATGTACGATCATTCATTCATACCTTGGCCCGGCTGTCAATCGGAACCGAACATCCCGACGCGGCTCAGCGGCAGGATTTCCGTGCAAGAGGTGTGGGAAACGGGGGCGGGGCCGGCCGTTCGGACCTGTGGCCGGCTATGCCTGAACCGGCCGGCCGGCCGTTCAATCCCGGTTGATCTGCGCCAGAAGATTGGCCTTTGCGCCCAGAATGTGCTGGCGCGTAAGCTGCCCGGCCTGCTCGGGATTTCCCGCCTCGCACGCGGCCAGGATTGCCTCATGCTCTTCCGTCGCGCGGGCAAGCCCGTTCGACAACGAAAGTTGCGCCCGCAAAAGGCGGTCAACCCGGTCAAGGGCTTTGTCGATCACAGTCAGATGATAGCTCAGATCGCTCGCCGCATAGAGCGTGGTATGGAACTGCCGGTTCAATTCGCCCCAGTCGCGGGGATTGGCGGTCTTGGCGAAGGCATCAAGGTGCCGGCGGGCGCGGGCAAATGTCGCCGCTGTCATGCGGGGAACTGCGGCCTCGATCACATGACCTTCCAAAAGCGCGCGGAAATCCCAGATTTCGGCAGCTTCCTGCGGTGAAATGCCCGCGACAACCGCGCCCTTGTAGCGCTGGGTAACGACCAGCCCCTGCTGCTCCAGCATCGCGATCGCCTCGCGTACGGGAATGCGGCTGGTGCCGAACATCCGGGCGATTTCATCCTGCCGCAACGCGTCGCCGTCATTCAGGCGGCCTTCGATGATCGCCCTTCTCAGCGCATCGCAGATGATCGTGGCCGCCGAGGCGCCTTGCGAAATGTTCACGCTGTCGATCTGCATCCGGTCGTCATCCAATTTTTGGTATTGCATATTGTATCCAATATTCATTATGCATGTCACGCAGATTCTGCTCTGCGACGCAGCCCGACGGACCTTTCAGGAAGGAATATGCCCATGTGGAGCGGTATGATGCCCGCGGTCACGACCAAGTTCACCGACGCGGGAGAGCTTGATCACGCGGAAATGGAGCGCTGCTTTGGCCTGCAGATCGATGCCGGGAACGCGGGCCTTATCACCTGTGGCACGCTTGGCGAAGGCAACATGCTGTCGCCCGACGAACGGCTCTCGGTGCTGAAGACCGCCAAATCCGTTGCCGGGAAAAAACCCGCCCTTCTGACGATTTCCGAGGCCGGAACGCGCGAGGCCTGCGCTCTGGCCGCGCGTGCCGCCAAGGCCGGTGCGGATGGCATCATGGTCGTGCCGTCGCCGATCTATCACACCAACCGCGCCGAAACGATCGCCAACCTGAACGCCATCGCCAATGCCGGCGGCCTGCCGGTGATGATCTATTCGAACCGCGTCGGCTATCGCGTCGACGTGACGCCCGAGATGATGCTGGAACTGGCCGAAAACCCCCTGATGGTGGCGATCAAGGAAAGCAGTGATGACATTCGGCGCTGCACCGAGATCTTCAACACCGTCGGCAACCGTTTCAAGGTTCTGACCGGGGTGGACAACCTTGGGCTGGAAGCCCTGCTGATGGGGTGCGACGGCTGGGTTTCCGGCGTCTCGATCGCCTTTCCGAAGGAAAATCAGGCGATCTACGATCTGGCAAAGGCCGGCCGCATCGTCGAGGCGCGCGAAATTTATCGCTGGCTCCGCCCGCTGCTCGATCTCGATGTCTCGACCTTCCTTGTCCAGCAGATCAAGCTGGCCGAGGCAATGGCGATCGGTTCGAACGAACGTGTCCGCGCACCGCGCATGGCATTGACAGGCGAACACCGCGCCCGGGTCGAGGCGCTGATCCGCGAAAGGCTCGCCTGTCGTCCGGACCTTGCCAGATATGCCAGGGCCGCGTGATGATGCGGCAGAATAGCTGACACCGGGGTGCACCGACGTGACCGACGCCGTATCTACTGACCTGATCGTCATCGGCGCCGGTGTCATAGGTCTTTCCATCGCCAATACCGCATTGGCACGCGGGCTTTCGGTGACGGTGATCGACCGGGCGGGCCCCGCCGCCGGGACCTCGGCGGGCAATGCCGGCGGGTTTGCCTTCTGCGAGATCCAGCCGCTCGCCTCGCCGGGGACTCTCCTGAAATCGCCGAAATGGCTGGTCGACCCTCTGGGGCCGCTATCGGTGCCGCTTGCCTACGCGACAAAGATCCTGCCGTGGATGATCCGCTTCGCGCGCGAATGCACGCCGGCCCGGGTCCGCGCCTCGGTAGTGGCGCAGGCCGCGCTGATGGCTCAGTCGCGCGCCGCGCTGGAAGATCTGATGGCCCAGACCGGCACGCTGGACATGCTGCGCAAGACCGGGCAGATGAGCGTCTTCGAAAGCGCCCGCGGCTTTGACGCGGCCCGGCGGAATTGGCAGGATGCCGGGCGTCACGGCTACAGCCATCGCCCGCTGATCGGGGCGGACGAAATTGCCTCTGCCCAGCCCGGGCTTTCCCCGCGCTTCACCCATGCCATCCTGACGGATGCCTGGTGGGCGATTGCGGATCCAAAGCTTTACACGCTGGCCCTGGGCGAGGCCTTCTTGCGCGATGGCGGCAAGATCGAGATTGCCGAGGTTGCCGCGATCGCGCCCGAAACCGGGGCGGCGACCGTCCGCCTGACCGATGGCCGGACCGAAACCGCGCGCAAGGTCGTGCTGGCCGCTGGCGCCTTTTCACATCGCATCGCGAAAAGCCTCGGTGACAGGATCCCGCTGGAGGCCGAGCGCGGCTACAACACAACGCTGCCCCCCGGCGCGTTCGACCTGCGCCGCCATATCACCTTTGCCGACCACGGTTTTGTCGCCGCACCGCTTGCCACCGGCATCCGCATCGGCGGCGCGGTCGAGCTTGGCGGCATCGACCTGCCTCCGAATTACGCGCGTTCACGCGCGATGCTGAAGCGCGCGGCCGAATTCATGCCGGGGCTGAAGACCGAAGGCGGCACGGAATGGATGGGCCACCGTCCCTCGCTGCCCGACACGCTGCCGGTGATCGGCCCTGCCCCCGCGTCTCGGGATGTGATCTACGCCTTCGGTCATGGCCATCTGGGCCTGACCCAGTCGGCGGGCACCGCCCGGATCGTGGCCGACCTTGTGACCGGCGCCGCCCCCGCCATCGACCTTTCGCCGTTTTCACCCAACCGTTTCCGGTGACCCTGAATGACCAGCCACACCTTCCTTTGCATCGACGGCCATACATGCGGCAACCCCGTGCGCCTTGTCGCCGGCGGGGCGCCGCAGCTTCAGGGCAAGACCATGCTGGAGCGCCGCGCCCATTTTCTGGCGGAATATGACTGGATCCGCACCGGCCTGATGTTCGAGCCGCGCGGACATGACATCATGTCCGGCTCGATCCTTTATCCGCCCACGCGTGAGGATTGCGATGTGGCCGTCCTTTTCATCGAAACCTCGGGCTGCCTGCCGATGTGCGGCCACGGCACGATCGGCACGGTCACGATGGCGATCGAACACGGGCTTGTCCGGCCAAAGACGCCGGGCATCCTGCGGCTTGACACACCCGCGGGCCTTGTGATCGCCGAATACCGTCAGGAAGGCCGCTTTGTCGAAGAGGTGCGGCTGACCAACGTCCCCGCCTTCCTCTATGCCGAAGGGATGAGCGCGCATGTCGAGGGCCTGGGCGAAATCACCGTCGATGTCGCCTATGGCGGCAATTTCTACGCCATCGTCGAGCCGCAGGAAAACTTCCGCGACATCGCCGACCACCGCGCGCTTGACCTTGTCGGCTGGAGCCCGAAGCTGCGCGCCGCGCTGAACGCCAAATACGAATTCACCCACCCCGAAAAGCCGGAAATTCGCGGGCTTTCGCACATCCTCTGGACGGGTGCGGCGCGGCACCCCGAGGCGACCGCGCGCAACGCCGTGTTTTACGGTGACAAGGCCATCGACCGTTCACCCTGCGGCACCGGAACCTCGGCCCGCATGGCGCATTGGGCCGCGAAAGGGCGGCTGGCCGAGGGCGAGGATTTCGTCCATGAAAGCATCATCGGATCGCTGTTCAAGGGGCGGATCGAAGGGCGGGCGACGGTGGGCGGGCGCGCGGCGATCATCCCCTCGATCGCGGGTTGGGCGCGGATGACCGGCCTCAACACGATCTTCATTGACGACCGCGATCCCTTCGCCCACGGCTTTGTGGTGAACTGAACCGGAAAGGGGTTTGGCATGGCCCGACGCATCACCGCCGGAACCGCCGAAGGCCCGGTTCTCGTGCTGGAGGAAGGGCTGAGCTTCTGGGGCGGGGTCGATCCCGCGACCGGGCGGCTGATCGATGCCCATCACCCTCAGCATGGCGCCGAACTGGCGGGCCGGATCGTGATGATGCCGACAAGCCGCGGCTCCTGCACGGGCAGCGGCGTGCTGCTGGAACTTGTCCTGAACGGCCACGCGCCCGCCGCGCTGATCTTTCGCGAAGCCGAAGACGTTCTGACCCTTGGCGCGCTGATCGCGGGCACGCTTTACGACGCACCGCTTGGCGTTCTGCGTCTGGGGGCGGCCGACTATGCCGCACTTGCCCGCGAAAAGGCCGCGACGATCACAGAGGGCGATATCCGGGCGGGCGGGCTTCGCCTGCCGCTTGCGGCGTCCGCGACCGGCGGACTGACCCTCAGCGAGGAAGATCGCGCCATGCTCGCGGGCCGCGACGGGCGCGCGACCCGGACCGCGATGGAAATTCTTGTGGCGATGGCTGCGTCTCAGGGCGCGACCGCCCTGACCGACGTGACCCGCGCCCATATCGACGGCTGCATCTATGCCAGCCCGGCGAACCTGGTCTTTGCGCGGACGATGGCCGAGCTGGGCGCGCGCATGCGCATCCCGACCACGACCAACGCCATTTCGGTGGATCATGCCAACTGGCGCGGACAGGGCGTGGCCGAAAACTTCGGCACGCCCGCGATGCGATTGGCGGATGCCTATGTGGAAATGGGTGCAAGGCCGAGCTTTACCTGCGCGCCCTATCTGATCGAGCCTGCGCCACGCCTGGGCGAGGCCATCGGCTGGTCGGAATCCAACGCGGTGATCTACGCCAATTCGGTCCTCGGCGCGCGAACCGTCAAACACCCGGATTTCCTTGACCTCTGCATCGCGATGACCGGACGGGCCCCCCTTTCGGGGGTCTACCTGACGGCCGACCGCGCGCCCCGCCGCATCATCGATATCGATCTGCCCGCGGGGCATGACGATGCGCTCTGGCCGTTGCTTGGCTATCTTGCCGGGCGGCACGCGCCCGACCGCATCCCCCTGCTGACCGGGCTTGAGGGGACGCGTCCGGGCGAGGACGACCTGAAGGCGCTTTGCGCCGCCTTTGGCACAAGCTCGGCCGCGCCCATGCTGCATGTCGCGGGCATCACGCCCGAGGCCCATCTGCCGCCCGCGCCGGATGCCGGTTTGGTGCGCCTCACCCGCGACGATATCCGGCGCGCCTGGCGGGATTTCAACGCGGCCCCGCGCGAGGTTGACCTTGTCGCCTTCGGCTCACCGCATTTTTCCGCCAGCGAATGCCGGCATCTGGCCGATCTGCTGGACGGCCGCACGGCGCATCCGGGCACCGCGGCGATCGTGACGGCGGGCCGTGACACGCTGAAGGCCATCGCAGGCGACGGCACGGCGGCGCGGCTTGCGGCCGCCGGGGTGCGGCTGGTGCCGGACATCTGCTGGTGTTCGATTTCCGAACCGGTCTTCCCACCTTCGGCGCGCACCTTGATGACGAATTCCGGCAAATACGCCCATTATGCCCCGGCGCTGTCCGGCCGCGCCGTGCGGTTCGGCAGCCTGGGCGACTGCGCCGGGGCCGTCGTGACCGGGTTGGCCCCCGCCGATCCCCCCGGATGGCTGACCTGAGGAGGCCGCATTGCGCACGACCAAGGTGATCCACGTGATTTCCGCCCATGCCGAAGGCGAGGTCGGCGATGTCATCACCGGCGGCGTCGCGCCTCCGCCGGGCGCGACCCTCTGGGACCAGCGCCGCTTCATCGCCGAAGACGGCGCCCTGCGCGCCTTCATGCTGAACGAACCGAGGGGCGGCGTCTTTCGCCATGTGAACCTGCTGGTGCCACCCAAGGATCCGAGGGCGCAGATGGGCTTCATCATCATGGAGCCGGAAGACACGCCGCCGATGTCCGGATCGAATTCGATCTGCGTGGCGACCGTGCTGCTCGACGCGGGGATCCTGCCGATGGTCGAGCCGGTGACCGAAATCGTGCTTGAGGCGCCGGGCGGGCTGGTGCGCGTCAGGGCCGATTGCAGGAACGGCAAGGCCGAGCGGATCACGGTTCAGAACCTGCCCTCCTTCGCCGACCGGCTTGATCTGACGCTGAAGGTCGAGGGGCTGGGCGAGTTGAAGGTTGACACCGCCTTTGGCGGCGACAGTTTCGTCATCGTCGATGCCGGGGCACTGGGATTCGCGATCGAACCGGGCGAGGCGCGGAATATCGCCGAAATCGGAATGCGCGTCACGAAAGCGGCGAATGAAACGCTGGGGTTTTCCCATCCCGAGCGCCCCGACTGGGATCATTTTTCATTCTGTCTTTTTGCCGGCCCGCTGGAGGAAACCGCGACGGGCTTTGCCGCGCGATCGGCTGTGGCGATCCGTCCGGGCAAGATCGACCGGTCGCCAACCGGAACCGGGGTGTCGGCGCGCATGGCGGTCTTGCAGGCGAAGGGGATCATGACCACCGGTCAGACGCTTTTGGCGCGGTCGATCATCGACAGCGCCTTCACCGGCCGCATCGCCGGGCTGACCGAGGTTGCGGGCCGCCCGGCGATCATTCCCGAAATCTCGGGCCGGGCGTGGATCACCGGCACCCATCAGCATATGCTGGACCCTTCCGACCCCTGGCCGGGCGGCTACCGTCTTTCCGACACATGGGGCGCGACGGGCTGAAAGACCCTGATCCAAAGGCGCGTGCGGGCAGGCCCGCACGCATCACGTTGCCTCGCGGCGGCTGGTTCCAGCCGCCGCTCAGGCCGCCTTCGGCGGGAGTGTTTTCGCCAGGAAGGCCGGGGGGGCGTCAGCCCATCTGGTGGTTCGGTGTCGAACGCGAGATTGTCAGTTCCTCGTCATCCATGTCTTCGGGGATGCCCTCGAAAAGCGGGGTCGAGAGGTAGCGTTCGCCGGTATCGGGCAGCATCGCAAGGATGACTGATCCGGGGGCGGCGGTTTCTGCGGCCTTCATTGCCGCCGCAAAGGTCGCGCCGCCGGAAATCCCGGTGAAGATACCTTCCTTGCGGGCAAGCTTCTTCGCCCATTCGATGCCTTCCGCCCCGGCGACGGGAACGAGTTCGTCGTAGAGTTTCCGGTCGAGAGCTTCTTGCAGCACGGCGGGAATGAAATCCGGCGTCCAGCCCTGAATGGGATGCGGCTGCCAGGCGGAATGGCCCTCGGCCGGGCCGTTATCGGCGTCGCGGGGTTGGGGCTTGCCGCTGGAAACCAGCGCCGCATTCGCCGGTTCGGTCAGGATGATCTTCGTCTCGGGGCGTTCCTTGCGCAGGACCCGGCCGACCCCGGTGACGGTACCGCCGGTGCCATAGCCCGAAACGAAGTAGTCGAGCCTTGCGCCATCGAAGTCGCCAAGGATCTCGCGCGCGGTCGTTGCCTCATGGATATCGGCATTGTCCTTTGTCTCGAACTGGCGGGCGAGGAACCAGCCGTGTTCGGCCGCAAGCTCGACCGCCTTGCGATACATGCCAAAGGCCTTCTCGGCGCGAGGTGTCAGCACGACCCTGGCGCCGAGCATCCGCATCAGGCGGCGTCTTTCGACCGAGAAGCTTTCCGCCATGGTCACGACAAGCGGATAGCCCTTGGCGGCGCAGACAAGCGCAAGCCCGATCCCGGTATTGCCCGAAGTGGCCTCGACCACCGTCTGGCCGGGCTTGAGACGGCCGTCGCGTTCGGCGGCCTCGATGATGTTCACGGCAAGCCTGTCCTTGACCGACGCCGCGGGGTTGAAGGCTTCGGCCTTGACATAGATCGTGACGTGATCCGGGGCGAGGTTGTTGATCCGGATCACCGGCGTGTCGCCGATCGTGTCGAGAACCGAGTCGAATACCCGGCCGCGCCCATGTGTCGTTCTGATCCCTTTGGCCATAGTCTGCACCCCATTCAGCGTTACAACCCCAAGATGGGGCCTGTCCGGCGCAGCGTACACTGTCCGGGGCGAAGCCGCGGCAAAAAAGAACACCCTCCGCCGCGGCGAAGGGTGTCCGGGAAGGATTGCCACCGATCCGGCGGATACCGGAACAGCGTCAGCCGTGACGGCCCTTTGCCCCGATATTGTAATAATTGCCCGTCCGGGTTTCGAGATAAGGGGTCAGGGGGATCTCTTCCTGTTTCAGGAATCCCTTCTGCGGCAGGCTGCCTGCCTTGACCATCTCGATGACCGCGACGACCGAGGCCGAGGTTGTCCAGGCGATCGCCGTGCGCCGTCTTCCGCCGATTTCCAGCGGGTAATAGGCGCGGACGAATTCACGGCGTTTGAGTTGCCCTTCGCTCCAGCCTTCGGCCGCGACATGGACATAGACGACATCCTCATCGACCGGCGGCTTGGCATTGGTCAGTATGCGCCCGGCCTCGGCGCGGTTTTCCCGCATCAGAAGCTCGTGAAAGAAGAAGTTCATCAACTGGACATGGCCGGGATAGCGCATGGTCTTGTAATCGAGGTTCTCGATCTTCCTGGCATAGGTTTCGCACATCGTGCCAAGCCCGCCCGACGTGGTGAAGGCTTCCAGCTTGACCCCGTCGATATAGATCGTCTCCAGCCATTCCATGGCCGAGACGGTCTTCTGCACGCCTTCCTCGATCACCTCGCAATCGTTGAGGTATTCGTTGACGACGCCTTCGGGCGACCAGTTGAAGGCATAGCCGAGAAGCCCGGTGGGGTTCTGGGGCAGCGCGCCGACACGAAGCCGGATCGAGCGGACACGCTCGAACATGTCGGCCAGATGCGCGCCGACGATGCCGACGAAACCGGGGGCAAGGCCGCATTGCGGTGCCATGAGGCCTTTCGAGGTCTTGGCAAGTTCGCGGATATGCTGGGTTGTCGGCACGTCCTCGGTCAGGTCGAAATAGTGAAGGCCAAGCCCGTGGGCGACGGTCGAGACGCCGATATTCAGGTGATAGGGCAGGCATGAGAGAACCGCCTCCTGATCCTTCAGGATCGCGGCCAGCGCGTCCTTGTCGGTCAGGTCGGCGGCCCTTGTCGGGAAGGGGCAGCCCGAGACCTCACGCGCATCGACGCCGGTGACGGCAAAGCCTGCTTCGGCGAGCAGTTCGGCGGCCAGATGGCCGACCTTTCCAAGGCCGAGAACGGCAACCTTGTTGAACGACATTTCGCGCTTCCTTTTCTTGTCTGAACCCTCCGGCCTGTCGCCGGTTCGCCAGCACAATCGCCCGCGCGGCTGGCGATTTCTTCGGGTATTCCGGCGGTTTTGGAGGGGGAATGCAGAAAAGTGCCGGGGTGATCGGTCAATGTGATGGGAGGTGAGGGGCGCGGTTTTAGTCAGCACGGTGTTTTTCGCCGTACTGGCGTCTATCTGTCGCCTTTATGTCGCTTGACTGTCGTCATCTGTCATCACACTGTCGTTATAAAGTCCACCTGCCGTCGTCTCCGTGGCGTCGGCGCACTTGTGAGGAAATGCGATGAACAAGCCATCGAAAACACGGAGGCCAAGCATGGCACTTGATGGTGATAAACTTCGTAGACTTCGCACTGCAAAGGGGATGTCGCAGGAGAAACTGGCGATACTGGCGAATGTCAACAAACGAACGATACAGAGGGCAGAAAACGGCGACCCGATCGCCTTGGAGACAGCAGCATTTATCGCGGAGGCCGTAGGCGTGTCCCCGGCGTCGCTTCGAGGAACTCAGCTCGAACTTTTCGAGACAGAAAACAAGGAATGGGACGAGGTCATCTTGGTCCCGGTAAGCTCTGGGCGGCGTTTGATTGAGGCGCTTAGGGGCAGTTTCGAGGCAGAAGTTGCTTTCGATGTGGAACCCACAAAAGACAATATTGAGCCGCTTGCTCAGCTTGCGGCCTTGCTTGAACCGTTTAAGCCGGAACCATGGGAAATCCCACAGGCACAGTACGATCCGAGCCAAGCTGATGTTCTGCAAAAACAGGCGGAGGTGAATGCCCTACTTCCATCGTTGTTGGACATGGGCATCAACGTGTTTTTGGGCTCCTACCCGGCTAGCCGCCAGATACCGCGGTACGATATGGACGAGGGTTGCATGTACGTTCGTCACAACTTCCCATACAGGGCTGTGCAAGTTGCGCTGCTAGTTGTCAGCGACACCACAGCATCGCACTTGATGCGAAAGCCGGACGATTTACACGTCGAGATGGAATCCAGAAGGTCGGATCTTGATAATGACATCCCGTTCTAACCTGTTTCGCCAGATTTCCTAATCAGAGTAAAGAAGCCCCGGACTTGATCCGGGGCCTCGTGTTTCGGTAGAGGTCCCGGGTCAAGCCCGGGACTGCGTCGCGCATGCCTCAGAAGTCGAACTTCACGCCCTGCGCCAGCGGCAGTTGGGCGGAGTAGTTGATCGTATTGGTCTGCCGCCGCATGTAGCCTTTCCAGGCGTCCGATCCGCTTTCGCGCCCGCCGCCGGTTTCCTTCTCGCCGCCGAAGGCGCCGCCGATCTCGGCGCCCGAGGGGCCGATATTGACGTTGGCGATGCCGCAATCCGAACCGGCAGAGGACAGGAACGCCTCGGCCTCGCGCATGTTCAGCGTGAAGATGCAGGACGAGAGGCCCTGCGGCACGTCGTTCTGGATGGCGATGGCTTCTTCCAGCGTGTCATAGCCAAGGACATAGAGGATCGGCGCAAAGGTCTCGGTCCGCACGGTATCGGTCTGCGTGGGCATTTCGGCAATCGCCGGTTC
>JAGRDO010000086.1:0-1200 GCA_020447005.1 Paracoccaceae bacterium | reverse complement strand
GCCAGTTTCGCGACCAGATCGTCCTTGACCGAGTTATGCGCGATCAGGCGGCGCAGCGTCGTGCAGCGCTGGCCCGCCGTGCCGACAGCGGAAAAGACGATGGCGCGGACGGCCATGTCAAGGTCGGCCGTGGGCGCCACGATCATTGCGTTGTTGCCGCCAAGTTCAAGGATCGGCCGTCCCCAGCGGGCCGAGACCTTCGGCCCGACGATCCCGCCCATGCGGGTCGATCCGGTGGCCGAGACGATGGGCACGTCCTTCGAGTTCACCAGCGCCTCGCCGATGGCCGGGCCGCCGATGACCAGCTGGCAAAGCCCCTCCGGCGCGTCGCCAAAGCGTTTCAGTGCGCGTTCCATGATCTTCATCGAGGCCATCGCGGTCAGCGGCGTCTTTTCCGACGGTTTCCAGATCACCGGATCGCCGCAGACAAGCGCAAGCGCCGCGTTCCAGGACCAGACCGCTACGGGGAAGTTGAAAGCGGTGATGATCGCGCAGGGGCCAAGCGGGTGCCAGGTTTCCATCATCCGGTGGCCGGGGCGCTCGGAGGCGATGGTAAGGCCATAGATCTGGCGCGAAAGCCCGACCGCGAAGTCGCAGATGTCGATCATCTCCTGCACCTCGCCGAGGCCCTCGGACGTGATCTTGCCCGCCTCAAGCGTCACCACGGCGCCCAGTTCGTCCTTGGCGGCACGCAGTTCGTCGCCCAGAAGACGGACAAGCTCGCCCCGGCGCGGCGCGGGCACGGTGCGCCAGGCTTTGAACGCCTCCTGCGATCTTGCGATGATCTTCGCCATGTCGGCGGGGTCGGTTTCGCGCACGCGCGCGACCTCGGCCCCGTCGATCGGCGAATGCACCGCCAGCGTTCCGCCGGTCACTTCCGCCTGTGTCAGGCCCGCAGCCTTCAGGATGTCTTCGTGGCTCATGTCAGTCTCCCTTGGTCACGGCCTTGCGCTGATCTTCCATTCCCATGGAGATAAGCACCGGCCCTTCCTTTTGCCATGTCTGAAAATCGGTCTTCGACCCCATGCCCCGCCAATCCGACAGGATCATCGATTGCGCCACCGCGCCGCCAAGCGTGGTTCCCGGTCCGGTGACGATGAAAAGATCGGGCGCGAATTCCCGCGCCGCAATGGTTATCGCATGGGTGAAATCGTAGGTTTCGGTCACCTGATGGCCAAGCGTATAGTCCCAAAGCGCGTG
>JAGRDO010000085.1:837-3145 GCA_020447005.1 Paracoccaceae bacterium | reverse complement strand
AATGGATTTCCGACAAGACGCGCTTTGTCTGGGACGGGCTGCGTCGTCAGCGGCTTGACGTGCCTTACATCCGTGAAGGCGGCAAGTTGCGCAAGGCAAGCTGGCCCGAGGCGCTGGCGGCGGCAGCGGCGGCGATGAAGGGCAAAAAGGTTGCCGGGCTGATCGGCGATCTGGCCCCGGTCGAGGCCGCCTTCAGCCTCAAGCAGTTGATCGAGGGGCAGGGCGGTTCGGTCGAATGCCGCACCGATGGCGCGAAACTGCCCGCGGGCAACCGGTCCGCCTATGTCGGTACGGCGGCCATCGAGGATATCGATGCCGCGAAGATGATCCTTCTGATCGGCACCAATCCCCGGGTCGAGGCGCCGGTGCTGAATGCCCGCATCCGCAAGGCCTGGACCAATGGCGCCAAGGTTGCCCTCATCGGTCCGATGGCGGACCTGACCTATCCGGTCAGCCATATCGGCACGGACCGGGAGGCGCTGGTCAAGCTGGCCGCCATGGATCATTCCGACAAGGCCGGTGTTCCGGGCGTCGTCATCGTCGGGCAGGGCGCCCTGCGCGAAGCCGATGGCGAGGCGGTGCTGAGCCAGGTGATGAAGGCCGCGGGGGCGGCGGGCGCGAAACTTCTGGTGCTGCACACCGCCGCCGCGCGGGTGGGGGCCATGGATGTGGGCGCCGTGACCGAGGGCGGACTGCCCACGGCGATCGAAGAAGCCGAGGTGATCTTCAACCTCGGCGCCGATGAGGTGGAAATCGCGCCGGGCGCCACGGTCATCTATCAGGGCAGCCATGGCGACCGGGGCGCGCACCGCGCGGACATCATCCTGCCCGCCGCCGCCTATACCGAAGAGAACGGCCTTTTCGTCAACACCGAAGGACGCCCGCAACTGGCGATGCGCGCCGGGTTTGCCCCCGGCGAGGCCAAGGAAAACTGGGCCATCTTGCGCGCGCTTTCGGCCGAACTTGGGGCCAGGCAGCCCTGGGATACGCTGGGCGAACTGCGGCAGGCGCTGATCTCGGCCCATCCGCATCTGGCCGCCATCGACGAGGTGCCGCAAAACGACTGGACGGCGCTGCCGGTGAAAAAACCGGGCAAGGCGGATTTTGTCGGCGCGGTCGCCGATTTCTACCTGACCAACCCGATAGCGCGCGCCAGCCAGGTCATGGCCGAGCTGAGCGCGCTGGCCCGCTCGCGTGCCGAAAACACTCTGGCGGCGGAGTGAGAATGGCCGACGCGATGCCGATCCTCATGAGCGTTGCCGCGATGCTGTTCGTGCTGAGCGCCTGCGCGGGGGGCACCGAGCCCGGCGCGCCGGTGAAGCGAGAGTATTCAAGCAACGCGCCTTTGGGGCTGGGCGGGGATCTTTACGGGTTTTTCGTGACCCTCAAGGGCGCGCAAGGCGCGGCCGAGATCGAGGATTACGTCGGCTGCGTTGTCGCCGGCTACACGCTGGAAAAGAAATATGGTTTTGCGCGGCATGTGCGCACAAAAGTGAAGGAAGAGGGTGGCGTTTGGACTGCGGATGCTGTTTACACCATCTCGCCGTCGCTGCCTCGCGGATTGAGAACAATGGACGCGGAAGTCACGGCGGCGGATTGTGCCGTACGCGGCATTCCGACGGTCTGAAAGGGACGGGCTGAGGGATAACATGGCGGATTTTCTGGCAACTCCATTCGGAACCTTCCTGCTGATCCTCGTGCAGGGTCTCGGCATCATCGCCTTCGTGATGCTGTCGCTTCTTTTCCTTGTCTACGGTGACAGAAAGATCTGGGCGGCGGTGCAGATGCGCCGGGGGCCGAACGTCGTGGGCGCATTCGGATTGCTGCAATCGGTGGCCGACGCGCTGAAATTTGTGGTCAAGGAAATCGTCGTCCCCGCCGGGGCGGACAAGTTCGTCTTCTTCCTTGCGCCGATGCTTTCCTTCGTTCTGGCCGTCCTCGCCTGGGCGGTGATTCCGTTCCATCCGGGCTGGGTGCTGGCCGACATCAACGTGGCGATCCTTTTCGTCTTCGCCGTTTCCTCGCTTGAGGTTTACGGCGTCATCATGGGCGGCTGGGCGTCGAACTCGAAATACCCGTTCCTCGGATCCTTGCGGTCGGCGGCGCAGATGATCTCATATGAGGTTTCGCTGGGCCTGATCATCATCGGGGTGATCATCTCGACCGGTTCGATGAACTTCTCGTCCATCGTTGCGGCGCAGGAAGGCGACTGGGGCCTTTTCAACTGGTACTGGCTGCCGCATCTGCCGATGGTGGCGCTCTTTTTCATCTCGGCGCTGGCCGAAACCAACCGCCCGCCCTTCGACCT
>JAGRDO010000085.1:0-749 GCA_020447005.1 Paracoccaceae bacterium | reverse complement strand
CATCTTCCTGATGTGCGCGCTGATGAGCCTGCTTTTCTTCGGCGGCTGGCTTTCGCCCATCCCCGGGATCGCGGACGGCTGGTGGTGGATGGTCGGCAAGATGTGGTTCTTCTTCTTCCTCTTCGCGATGGTGAAGGCGATCGTACCCCGGTACCGCTATGACCAGCTGATGCGGATCGGCTGGAAGGTGTTCCTGCCGATGTCGATCGGCTGGGTCGTGATCGTCTCGTTCCTGGCGAAATTCGAAGTGCTTGGCGGCTTCTGGGCCCGCTGGGCGATGGGGGGGTGAGGATGAGCGACCTGAGCAACCGCTTCGTTCTTGAGACTGGACCCCATCAGTTGTCGCTCGATCCAATCGATGTTGAGAACTATGCAGTGATCGTTGAAGGCGACTACGAGGCATCCTTCCCCGGCTACCGATTGGCGCACGAAGCCGCCGTAAGGCGCGTGAAGGAGAATAATCAGTTCTCACCAGAAGAACTGAAGATCGTATCCGATCTTTCGAACTGGCAGACAGAAACTATCGATCTGTTCGACCCGGAGGAAGAATGACATGGCAAACATAGACTACACCCGCGCCGCCAAGTACTTCCTGCTTGTCGATTTCATCAAGGGCTTCGGCCTTGGGATGAAGTACTTCTTTGCCCCGAAGGCGACGCTGAACTATCCGCATGAAAAGGGGCCGCTTTCCCCCCGCTTCCGCGGCGAACATGCGCTCCGCCGTTATCCCAATGGCGAGGAACGCTGCA
>JAGRDO010000192.1 GCA_020447005.1 Paracoccaceae bacterium | reverse complement strand
GATCGCGCGCATGGGAAAGCCTGCATCGCTTGCAAGCCCGCTCAATGGGTTCGCCATTGCCACGCGTTACACGCCGGAGACGGGAAAGGCGGATGAACCGAAGCCTAGCGGCCCGCTCGAATGGTTCGAGGATATCGAGGCGAGTCTGACAGACGCCTACATGGTCAAGGGCGTCCTGGCATCCGACACCATGTCGGTAATCTACGGGCCGTCCAACAGCGGCAAGACTTTCTTTGCTCTTGATCTCGCATTCCATATCTCGACCGGGCGCGAATGGCGCGGCCTCCGGGTAAATGCAGCTGGCGTTCTATACCTCGCTGCAGAAGGCGGGCGCGGCGTTCTGAATCGAGTTGTGGCGCTCAAGAAGGAAACCGGCATTACCGCCGCTCCTATTGCGGTGCGACGGGCTGGAATGGATCTCCTGCACAACGAGGCAGACCTGCAATCTGTTTACAATCTGGCGCAAGAGGTGAAGGACAGAGCGCCGGATATGCCGCTATTAATCGTGATCGACACCCTATCACGCATCATGGCCGGGGGCGACGAAAACAGCGCCGCAGACATGACGGCATTAATCCGAAACATCGACGCAATCCGAACCGCAACCGGCGCACACGTCATGCTGGTGCATCACACCGGCAAGGACACAGCGCGCGGCGCACGAGGCCACAGCAGCCTGCGGGCCGCAACTGATACCGAAATCGAGGTGCAAAACGAGGACGGGGAACGCGCAGCCCAGGTCCAGAAACAGCGCGACTATCAGGGTGGAGAAACCTTCGCCTTCACGCTGAAAAGCGTCAGCCTCGGACACGATCAGGACGGCGACGAGGTGACAAGCTGCGTTGTCGAGGCAACCGACAGCGAAGAATTCAAGGCCATGAAGGCAGCCAAAAAAGGCGTCGGCGGGAACCAGAAAATCATCATGGACACCTTCGACCAAATGCTCGGCGAAGGGCTTGGAAAACCGAACCCGGGAGGCGTCGGGTTCCCCGAAACAGGGCAATTCTGGACCGTCAAAATGGACGAACTTCGAGACTACTGCATGGGCAAATTCGACAGCGCAAACAAGCGGGACGCCTGGCGGACGGCTTGGCGCGGTGTGACCGAGCAAAAAGGACTGTTCTGCACAGCGTCGGGTTTGTGCTGGCGCATTGATAAGAGGGTAAAGAGATGAAAATAAACGAAATATCGTCTTGCGTCGGGTTTGTCGGGTTTGAGGTTTTCCGACAAAGCCGACGCACAAAGCAGCAGGTGTCGGGTTTGTCGGGTTTCCCTATAGGGAACCCGACCCCTACGCCTTTCCCGACGCTCGGATCCGACAGGCTGATTTTCGAAAGTATTGGAGAGTGGAAATGACCCCCAAGCGCCCCCGCCGAAAGAAGAAGTCCG
>JAGRDO010000191.1:2327-5944 GCA_020447005.1 Paracoccaceae bacterium | reverse complement strand
CGCGGGGGGCTGGTCGCGCATGTCGGGTTCTGGACGCAGGCGCGCAACACGACCACGGATGCCATCGAGCAGATCGGTTTCTGGACCGGCGACGACGATGCGACCGTGACCATCGGCGGATCGGGGCGCGGATACATCGGCGCTGGCAAGCTGATCGATATTGATCCGATCACGGCTGCGCCGGGGCTGGACGTGCGAACGGTGCAGGTGCGCCTGGCCGCGCCGTCCGGTGCCGTCGAGGACATGGTGAAGGGGTATGACACCCGGTTCGCGCCGGTCGAGATCCACCGGATGCTGTTCGACCCGGAGACGCGGGCGCTGGCGGGCGCACCCTATCGCATCTTCAAGGGGCTGATCGACGGGGTGGACTTTCCCACCACCGCGCCGGGGCAGGTGGCCGTTTGCGTCATCTCGGTGGTGAGCGCAACGCGCGGGCTGACCCGCAAGCTCTCGGGGAAGAAGTCGGCGCAGACGTGGAAGGCGGCGGGCGGCGACAATTTTCGCAAGTACGGGGATATCTCCGGCATGGTCCCGGTCTGGTGGGGAACGCGGCGCATCGATGCGCCGAGCGATCCGAAGCCTGCGCCACAATCCAATGCGCAGGCGTCCAAGCCCGATCCGATCTATCCGCTGGGGCCATGATCCATGCAAGATGAAGCGACATTGCCGCCCCGGCGGGCCGATTGGCGTGACCGGCTGGTGGCCTATATCGCGGCGGCGCGGCTCAAGCCGTTCCGGCCGGGTCAGCACGATTGCGCGCTGTTCGTGGCGGGGGCCGTCGAGGTGATGACCGGGCACGATTTCGGGCGCGGCTGGCGCGGGAAATACCGCAGCCTCGAGGCCGGGCAGAAGCTGGCCGAGGCGCAGGGCTATGCCGATCACACCGCGATCTTCGCGGCGCTCTGCCCGGACGTGGCCCCGTCCTTCGCGCAGGTGGGGGATATCATGGTGATGCCGGGGCCGGACGGGACGGATGCGCTTGGGGTGTTGCAGGGCGAGGTGGTGTTCTGCCTGCATCCCGGCGGGATCGTCGCGGTGTCGAGGCTCGACGCCAAGCGGGCGCTGCGCGTATGATCTGGAACGTCCTCGCCATTGCCCTGGCCGCGTCGATCTTTGCGGCGGCCCCCGTAGAGGCAGCTCCGGTCGTCGCAGCCTGGGCGGCGATCACGGCGGGCATCAGCGCGATCACATCCACGGTGGCCGGCGCGTTCCTGTTCCGGGTGGCCGCGTCTGTCGTTCTGTCCGCGCTGGCGGCGGCGATCCGTGGCAAGCCGGACGCGCCGGAGCGTCCCGGCATCCGCACCGAGGCCACGACGACCGGCGGGGTCAATTCCGAGACGTTCATCCTTGGGCGCTACGCGACCAGCGGCAATCTCGTCGCGCCGCCTTACTCGCACGAGAACAGCGGCGACCAGCCGAATCTTTTCCTGACCTATGTGGTGGACGTGTCGGACCTGCCGGGCGTGCAGTTCTCTCGTCTGATCGTCGGCGGCGAATATATCGACGACCTGCAGCTGAACACCGTGACTGGCGGGGAGCACCAGTACGAGGGCAATTTCAACACCAACGATTTCGGGAACTATCCTTATCTCTGGATGACCTGGCACGATGGCAGTCAGACGACAGCCGATGCCTACATGATGGAGTACTACGCCAGCTACCCGGAGCGGCCCTGGGCGGCGGACATGGTGGGCGAGGGCATCGCCTATGCGGTCATCACCTTCTACTTCGCGCCAGACGTCTACAGCGGCCAGCCAGGGGTTCGGTTCGAGGTCGAGGGCATTCCGCTTTATGACCCGCGCAAGGACAGCACCGTCGGCGGCACCGGGTCGCACCGCTGGGCGAACAAGGCGACGTGGGGGTTCAGCGAAAACCCGCTGGTGATGGTCTACAACATCCTGCGCGGGATCGAGATGCCGGGTGGGCGCATCTGGGGCGGGAAGGTCGCGGCGGAAGACCTGCCGCTGGCCAACTGGTTCGCGGCGATGAACGTCTGCGACGAGGACGTGACCCTGAAGGCGGGCGGCACCGAAAAGCGGTATTGCGCCGGGTACGAGGTCAAGACGGCGGACGACGAGCCGGCCTCGGTCATCACGGAACTTCTCAAGGCATGTTCGGCGGAGATCGTCGAGTTCGGCGGGGTCTACAAGGTGCGCGTCGGCGGGCCGGGGGTGCCGGTCTATTACTTCACAGACGACGATATCGTGTCCGACAATCCGCAATCGCTGGTGCCGTTCCCTGGTCTCGAAAGCGTCTATAACGGCATCCACGCCAGCCACCCGGACCCCAAGGCGATGTGGGAAACGCGGGATGCGCCGCCGCGCTACAATGCGACCTGGGAGGGCGATGACGGCGACCGGCAGTTGATCGCGCATGTCGATCTGCCAGCCGTGTCGAGCCGTCCGCAGGTGCAGCGTCTGATGGAGGCATGGATCGCGGACGAGCGCAGGTTCCGGCGGCACAGCCTGACCCTGCCGCCAGATGCGGCGGTCCTGGAACCGCTGGACAGCGTGGGCTGGACCAGTGCGCGCAACCAGTATTCAGCGGAAGTGTTCGAGATCGGCGAGCTGTCCGACGATCCGCGCAGCATGTTGCAGACGGTCGCGATGCGGGCGCGAAAGACGGGCGATTTCGACTGGGTGCCGGGCGACGAGATCGACGTGGATGATCCATCGACGATCATGGTCAAGCCGCCCGTTCGCTCGGTGCCTGGGTGGGCGGTGTCGGCGGTCTCGGTGAAGAACGCCGCCGGGACGGGCAAGCGCCCGGCGATCAAACTGGAGTGGGACGGAACGAAGGTCGGCGATGCGACGGCGCTGGAATTCGAGGTGCGCCCCTACGGACAGACCGATCTGGTTTCGCAGGGCGCGAAAACGGACGTCGCGAAGGGTCAGGGACTTGTCACAAGCGGCATCCTGCCGGGAGCAGCGCTGGAGGTGCGCGGGCGTCTGGTGACGACCCGGCGGCGGGCGTGGACGGCGTGGACCTATGTCGTCACGCTGAACATCAAGCCGGGAGAAGACGATCTCGACGAGACCCTGACGACATCGACGGTTCCGACCGGACTGATGGTCACCTCGGAGCTGGTCAAGGATGGCGTCGCCAAGATCATCATTACGTGGATCGCTGGCGCGAATGCCGTATCACACGAGATCGGCATCACGCGGACGGGCGGAAACGAGGTCATCAAGAAGGCCGGCGGGACGCGCTACGAGTTCGAGACGCAGCCCGGCGCGGGATTCGATATCCGGGTCCGCGCGGTCAGCGGCACCGGCTCTGTATCGGCCTGGACCGCGACGGAGACCATCGTCGCGGCGTTGGACGCGATTCCGCCCGCCGATCCGACAGGCCTGGCCGCGCAGGCGGGCTATGGCGTCATGTGGCTCTCGTGGAACGCCAACACCGAGGCGGACCTGAGCCACTACGAGGTGATCCAGAAGACGAACAGCACGACGCCGAGCGCGGGGGCCACGCCGAAATTCTCGGCGGCGGGCACGGCGGCGACGATCAGTGGCCTCGCGAACTCGACGCACTACTGGTACTGGGTGCGCGCCGTCGATACCTCCGGCAACAAGTCCGGTTGGTCCTCCCAGAGCGACGCGACCACGGCGGGCACC
>JAGRDO010000191.1:392-2255 GCA_020447005.1 Paracoccaceae bacterium | reverse complement strand
GGTCGAGATCAAGGCGACATTGCCCGCGAGCGGGAATTTCGAGGGCCGGATCGTCTTCCTGACCAGCGACGAAAAGCTCTATCGCCACGATGGCACGGCGTGGACGAAGGCGGTCGATGGGGCCGACCTGGTGGCCGACAGCGTGACGACCGGGGCGATAGCGGCGGGGGCGGTGAAGGCCGAGCAGATCGACGCCTATGCGGCGACGTTCGAGAAGCTGGCAATCGGGGACTTCACGAATTTCACGGGCGGATCGACGGGGAACTGGACGCGGCACCCGTGGAGCCTTGCGGCGAATGCAGAACTTTCGGGCACGTTCAAGCACTCGCCGGGCAAGAGCCTCAAACTGACGTCGCCTGGATCGGGCAATTCGATACTGCTGACCCTGATCGACTGCGTTGAGGGTGAGCAGTTCTTCCTGTCATACTGGGTCAAGCCGACTGCGGCGGTCACCGGGATGACCTTCGCATCGCGGATCATCGTGCGGTTCCTGGACGACACAGGCGCGCAGTTCTCGGGCGGGTACAACTCGTGGCAATCGGTTGATCTCGGCACGTGGAGCCAGCGCACAGAGTCCTTCACGGTCCCGGCGGGCTGCGTTTCTATCGAGCTTCGCATCAACAGCGATCACGCGACGGGCGACGTTTATCTCGACGATATCACCTTCCGCAGGATCGTCGACGGCGTGTTCATCGCGGACGGGGCGATCACGGCGGGCAAGCTGTCGTCGGGCGAGGTCATCACCGAGACGGCGCAGATCAAGGACGCGATCATCACGAACGCGAAGATCAGCGATCTGAGCGCGGCCAAGATCAACGCGGGCACGGCGCTCGCCGGGAGCATCACCGTCTCGGGAACGGCCCTGAGCGATATCGAGACGCGGGCCGATGACCCGGCGGCGCGGATCAACGGGAAGTCAACGGAAATCCTGCCTGGGAAAATCGTGATCTCGGGCGGTACGACACTCGCGGATTGGCGCAAATCTGGCGACGTGACAAAGATCGACGGCGGGTCGATCTCGGCCAACACCGTGACCGCGACCCAGATGACGACCGGCACGATCACGGCGGCATCCGGCATCATCGCGAATGCGGCGGTCGAGACCCTGAAGATCGCCGGGAACGCGGTGACAATCCCGGTCTATGCGCAGGACAATTCGATTAAGAACTTCGCGAACGCCGTGGACTGGATCGATTGCGTCTCGCTCACGATCAACCGCGATGGTTATTCCACCGCGCTCCAGTTCACGTCGCAGGTCGATGGGTTCGGCAGCGCCGGGATGACCTTTCGCATCCTGCGGAGCGGAACCGAAATCCAGGCCGGATTCAACGTCTGGTGCCACAACCTCGGCGAGCAACAGTGCATCGCGTTTTCGTATCTCGACGGGAATACAGGAACCGGCAGCACCGCCTACAAGGTTCAGGGACGGCTTCTCGGCACCTCGCCGTATAACGGGCGCGCCTTCAAGTCCTACCTGTCCGCGCACCAGTTCAAGAGGTGATAGAAGTGATCGCTTTCACCGTCTACGATACCGCGACGGGGGCAATCCTGCGCACGGGCGTTTGCCAGGACGACATGCTCGCGGCGCAGGCCGGGACAAGTGAAACCGCTATCGAGGGCACGTTTGACGGAGAGGAGGAATACCTGCCGGGCGGTGTCGCAAACCCGCGCCCGGCGCTGCCGACGCTGACCATTACGGGGCAGACGCTTGGCTTTGCATCCGCCCCGCCATCCGGAACGCTGCTGACCGTTTGGGACAGCATCTATCCCGATCCGGTCGAGATCACGGCCTCGGACGTGCATCTGGCGGCTCCGGTGACCGCCAGGATCAGCATCGATCCGCCCTGGCCGTATGTCGGGGCG
>JAGRDO010000191.1:0-354 GCA_020447005.1 Paracoccaceae bacterium | reverse complement strand
CAGATCGTCGAGCCGGATATGGGTGCGGTGCGGGCGGGCATGTCGCTGACGGTGGTGCAGTTGATGATCGGCCTGGTCGCCGCCGGATGGATCACCGAGGCCGAGGGCGAGGCGTGGCTCTCCGGCTCCGCGCTTCCGGCTTCTGCGGTCGCGGTCATCGGCACCTTGCCAACCGAGGCGCAGTTCGCGGCCAAGGCGCGGATGCTGCGAATGACCAGCGTGGCGCGTACCGATGACCTGGTGGACGTGCTGGCGGCGGCAGTCGGGAAGACGGCGACCGAAGTTGACGCTTTCTTCTCCACCTACGCGGCGGTGTGATGGGCTGGCTCCGCGCGCTCTGGGCGGAGATCGGAA
>JAGRDO010000084.1 GCA_020447005.1 Paracoccaceae bacterium | reverse complement strand
GCCTTGTGCAGGGCCTCGGCGATGCGTTCGCCGACGAGAAGGGTCTGGCTTGCATGTTTCAGGATGACCGAATTCCCGGCGATCAGTGCGGGCACGATCGTGTTCATCGCGGTCATGTAGGGGTAGTTCCACGGCGCCACGACGAAGACGACACCATGGGGCGCGAATTCGATGCGGCGGGCGAAACTGCCCGAATCCTCGACCACCATCGGCGCAAGCGCCTCGGCCGCGATTTCGGCCATGTAGCCCGAGCGTTGGTTCAGCCCCCCGAATTCGCCGCCGAAGCGGGTCGGGCGGCCCATCTGCCAGGCCAGTTCCTCGACAATCCGGTCCTTGTCGGCGTTCAGATTGGCGACACCCGCCTGCACCAGCCGGATGCGGTCGTCGAGCGGGCGCGCGGCCCATGCGCCCTGCGCCGCCCTGGCCCGTGCCACTGCCGCTGCCGCCGCCTCGGGCGACAGGGCTGCGCGTTCGGCATAGACCCGCCCGTCCACGGGCGAGATACATTGGATCATCTTGGTCATTTCGTCCTCGCTTGGCGCCGGTTCGCGCCGATCCCTCTCAGAGCCGTTCGAAGCCCCGTTTCAATTCCCAGTCGGTCACGACCCGGTTCTGTTCGCCGATCTCCCACTCGGCGGCGCGGACATAGTGATCGACGACATCGTCGCCGAAGGCGTCGCGCAGCATCCTGGACTTGGCCATGAGGCTTGCGGCCTCGCCCAAAGTATGGGGGATCTCGCGTACCTGTTTGGCATTGTAGATGTCGCCGGCGATCGCGGGTTCCAGCTCAAGCTTCTGCTCGATGCCGGCAAGGCCCGCCGCCAGAAGGCCCGCGCAGGCGATATAGGGGTTGAGATCGGCGCCGCCGATGCGGCATTCGACCCGGATCGCCTTGCTGTTTTCGCCCACGACGCGGAAGCCCGCGGTGCGGTTGTCGAAGGACCAGACCGCCTTGGTGGGCGCGAACAGACCGACGACGAAGCGCTTGTAGCTGTTGACATAGGGCGCGAGGCAAAGGGTGAAGTCGCGCGCATAGGTCAGTTGCCCGGCCACATAGTGGCGCATCAGGTCCGACATGCCATGCGGGTCCTTCTCATCCCTGAAGGCGGGTTTGCCGTCCTTCCAGAGGGACTGGTGGACATGGCTGGACGAACCCGCCTTGGCATGGCTGTATTTGGCCATGAAGGTCACCGCGCGGCCCTTCTGGAACGCGATTTCCTTCACGCCGTTCTTGATGATGGCGTGCATGTCGGCGGTGTCCATCGCGTCCGAGTATTTCGCGTTGATCTCTTCCTGACCGACATCGGCCTCGCCCTTCGAATTCTCGATCGGGATCCCGGCATCCCAGAGCCCGTTGCGGATGGCGCGCATCACGCTTTCTTCCTTGGTGGTGCCAAAGATCGAATAGTCGATATTGTGGCGCCCAAGCGCCTGCAGGTTCGTGTAGCCGCGATCGTTCAGATCGTCATAGCTGTCCTGAAAGAGGTAGAATTCAAGTTCGGTCGCCATCATCGCATCAAAACCGAGCTTCTTGGCGCGGGCGATCTGGCGTTTCAGGATCGCGCGGGGCGAGACGGCGATTTCCTCATGCGTGTGGTGATCGAGAAGGTCGCAAAGGACCATCGCGGTGCCTTCAAGCCACGGGATGCGGCGCATCGTCGACAGATCGGGTTTCAGAACATAGTCGCCATAACCCTTTTCCCAGCTTGCGGTCTTGTATCCGGGCACCGTGTACATGTCGACGTCGACGGCCAGAAGGTAGTTGCAGCAATGTGTTTCTTCCCATGCGCCATCGATAAAATGGCGGGCAACGAAACGCTTGCCCATGAGGCGGCCCTGCATGTCGGGGAA
>JAGRDO010000083.1 GCA_020447005.1 Paracoccaceae bacterium | reverse complement strand
GCCCGGCACGATCGAGATGGAGTGATCGTCGCGGCACAATCTGCTAAGCTGGCGCCATGCGCCGCATCCTCTCCGCCCTCCTGCTTGGCAGTCTCGCCCTCGTCCTGATCGCCTGCGGGCTGCATGTCGCCCATTCCGGCAACGCGCCGGCCCCGGCGCGGCAGGCGGGCAGCCTGCGTCTTGCATCGTATAACGTCCATTACATCATGCTCGACGATGCCGGGGGCCCGTGGTCGGTTGCGGGGTGGGAGGCGCGCAAATCCGCGCTGGACACCGTGTTCAAGGCGCTCGACGCCGACATCATCGCCTTTCAGGAAATGGAAAGCTTCCGCCGCGGCGATGACGGCTCGGTCAACCTCGCGCGCGACTACCTGCTGGCCGGAAATCCGGGCTACCGGGCGGCGGCCAGCGGCGACTGGCATGTGTTTCCCTCGACCCAGCCGATCCTTTACCGGAAAGACAGGTTCGACCTGCTCGATCAGGGCTGGTTCTTCTTTTCCGAAACGCCGGACGTGATCTATTCGCGAAGCTTCGACGGCTCTTACCCCGCCTTTGCCTCATGGGCACGGTTCCGCGACCGCGCCGAGAGGCGGGATTTCACCGTGATGAACCTTCATACCGATTACAAAAGCCGCCATAACCGCGCCCGGACCCTCGCGCTGGTGGCCGACCGTATCCGGCCGATGGTCGCGGCGGGCGATCCGGTGTTTCTGGCCGGCGATTTCAACGAAAGGAACGGTTCGGGCCGCATGGCCGGTCTGAAGACGGAAGGCCTGACCTTTCCGCAGGTGCCCGGCGCGACCTTTCATTTCAACCGGGGGATCAACATCTTGCCGGCCATCGACCATATCGGAATGGCCGGTCCCGTGGCCCTTGCGCAGGGCCCCTTCGTTCTGCGCCAGCGTCCGGGCGGGGTCTGGCCATCCGACCACTATCCCGTTGCCGCCGACTTCCGCTTCTTGCCATGACCATGCCGGACGGGTTAGGCACATGCCAACATTGCTCGTCCGGGTAGGGCCGCCTCATGCCGCGCGTGATACTGAATGGCTTTCTGATCTGCCGCAGCCTTGAAGAGGCCGATCGCATTTCGCATCTCCTGCCCGATCACATCCGCCTGACCCGCGCGGAGCCCGGCTGCCTCCGGTTCGAGGTGCTGCGCTCGCATTCCGATCCGACCCGATTCGCGGTGAGCGAGGCTTTCCGTGACCGCGAAGCGTTCGAGGCGCATCAGGCGCGGGCGGCCGTGACGCCATGGGCGCGCGCGACAAAGGGCATCCCCCGCGATTACGTGATCCGCGAGGAAACCGCCTAGCTGCCAAGGATCGCGCGGACGTAGCCCTTTGTTTCGCGGTAGGGCGGCACCCCGCCATGCTGTTCCACGGCCTCCGGCCCGGCATTATAGGCCGCAAGCGCAAGGCGCCAGTCGCCGAAACGGTCATACATCATCCGCAGATACCGCGCGCCGCCCGCAAGGTTTTCATGCGGGTTGGAGGGGTTGACCCCCAGCCGCCTCGCCGTCGCCGGCATCAGCTGTGTCAGCCCGGTCGCGCCCTTGTGCGAAACCGCCTGCGGGTTCCAGCCGCTTTCCTGCTGGACAAGGCGAAGAAACAGATCCTTGGGCACGCCATAGCGTTCGGCCGCCGCGACCGCCGCGGCCAGATAGGTCCCCCGGTAATTGCCCGTGTAGGTCGGGATCGATACCGCGCTGACCAGCTTGCCCCCGGGCGTCAGCCTGCCCGAGGCCGAATATTGCGTCGCCGCGCGGCTGTCGAGAACCTGAAGCTGTTTTTGAAACATGGCCAGCCGCGAGCTTCCGGAGGATTTCGAAGCGAAGACAAGCCCTTCGGCCTGCGCTGAACCCGTGCCCGCGCAAAGCCCCACCGCCATCGTGAAGAACGCCGCGCCCAGCCGTCGCATATGGCCCCCAAGACTACCCGCGCGCGACTATACCGAAAAAACGGGCCTTGGCCAGCCCGTCGCGCCGGATCGGCGGGGGGCCGCCCGGGCCCGGCCGCCCCGCCCCCTTCTTGGCAGGGCGATTATCGTATTATTAACCGTGTTTCCCTTTTCATGACGCAAGGCGGATGCTCTAACGGGGCAATTGGAATCGGCAGGAGGGACCCGGAATGGCGGGATCGGTGAACAAGGTCATTTTGATCGGCAATCTCGGGCGCGACCCGGAAGTCAGATCGTTCCAGAATGGCGGGAAGGTCTGCAACCTGCGCATTGCCACGTCCGAAACCTGGCGCGACCGCAACACCGGCGAACGCAAGGAACGCACCGAATGGCATGCGGTCGCGATCTTTTCCGAGGGTCTCGTGAAGGTGGCCGAGCAATATCTCAAGAAAGGCTCCAAGATCTATATCGAGGGCCAGTTGGAGACCCGCAAATGGCAGGATCAGTCAGGCGCTGACCGCTATACGACCGAGGTCGTGCTGCGCAATTTCGGCTCGACGCTCGTGATGCTCGACGGGCGCGGCGAAGGCGGCGGCGGTGGCGGCGGGTTTGACGATGACCGCGGCAGCTATGGCGGCGGATCCTCGGGCGGCTATGGCGGCGGCGGGGGTCACGGCGGCGGCGGTGGCGGCGGCAGCCGCTCCGATCTCGACGACGAAATTCCTTTCTGACGGGCCGGCGGGGGCGCCTAGCGCCCCCGCAGCGCGTCCCGCAGAACCGTCTCGACCGCCTCGCCCGGCACATCCGTCGCGACAAAGGCCGCGCCGATCCCCCGGGCGAGGATGAAGCGCAGGCGGCCGTCGACCACCTTCTTGTCCTGCGCCATCAGCGCCATCAGCGCCTCGGCCCCCGGCAGATCGCCCGGAATGTCGGCAAGGTCGGTCTTCATCCCCATCGCGCGCAGATGCGCCCTGACCCGGCTCGGCGCTTCCTGCGCGCAAAGGCCAAGGCGCTGGCTGAGCTCGAAGGCCAGCGCGCAGCCGATCGCCACGCCCTCGCCATGCAGAAGCCGGTCGGAATACCCCGTCGCCTTTTCCAGCGCATGGCAGAAGGTGTGGCCAAGGTTCAGAAGCGCCCGGTCGCCCTCTTCGGTTTCGTCCCGCTCGACGATGCGCGCCTTCATCTCGACCGAACGGTGGACCGCATGGGCCCGCGCCGCGCGGTCGCCCGCGACCATGGCCGGGCCGTTCACCTCAAGCCAGTCGAAGAACGCCGCATCGCCCAGAAGCCCGTATTTCACCACCTCGCCATAGCCCGACAGGAAATCGCGGGCCGGCAGGGTCCCCAGCACACCGATATCGGCCAGCACCAGCGCGGGCTGGTGAAAGGCGCCGATCAGGTTCTTGCCGTGGACCGAGTTGATCCCGGTCTTGCCGCCAACCGAACTGTCAACCTGCGCCAGAAGCGTCGTCGGGATCTGCACGAAGCGGACACCCCGGCGCAGAACCGCCGCCGCGAAGCCGCCAAGATCGCCGATCACCCCGCCGCCAAGCGCGATCACGATGTCGCGCCGCTCGACCTTTTCGCTCAAAAGCCAGTCGACGGCGCGGGAAAACTGCGGCCAGCCCTTCGTCGCCTCCCCCGCCGGCAGCGCAAGCGCCGTCATCGCAATGTCGCCAAGCCCCGCGCGAAGCGCATCGAGATGCAGGGCAGCCACGTTTTCGTCGGTCAGAACGGCCACCCGACGGCGGCGCAAGAACGGCGCGATTTCCGCGCCGGCCCGTGCGATCAGCCCCTCGGCGATACGCACCTCATAGCGGCGCGCCCCAAGGTCGACGGCCACTTTGCGGGTTTCGGTGTCTTTGCTCATCTTGCGTCCAGTACGTCCGGCCGCGCCTTCAGCGCGGTGATTACCTTGTCGGCCATTTCATCGACCGACCCCTGAGCGGCCGAGTCGACCGCCAGCCCCGCCAGCGCATAGACGGGGGTTCTCCTGTCATAGATCTCGCGCAGTGTCGCCTTGGGATCGGCCGTGCGCAACAGCGGGCGCGTCGTTTTGTGGCGGACCCGGCTCCACAGCGTTTCCAGATCCGCGCGCAGCCATACGGCCACGCCATGCGCGGCGATTGCCTGCCGGTTCGCCTCGGCCAGAAACGCCCCGCCTCCGGTCGACAGGATGCACGGCCTGCCGGTGAGAAGGCGCAGCAATATCTCGGATTCCCGGGCCCGGAAAAACGCCTCGCCGTCGCGCTCGAAAATATCGGTCACGCTCATGTTCGCGGCACGCTCGATCTCGGTATCCGAATCGAGGAACTCGGCGCCAAGCCTGCGCGCCAGCGCGCCCCCGACCGCCGTCTTGCCCGCACCCATCATTCCGACAAGCACAACCGTCTTTTGCAACTGGAACGTCACCTTGCCTCCGACCACCTTTCCTGCCTGCCAGCCCCCATCCCCGCCCCGGACCGGCAGAGGGGGGGAAAACCGGCAATCCGCCGCCGAGCCACGGATTTTTACCCTGAATGGCGTGATCCCGGCGGAAATGCTATATATGAATCGCATTCCGGGCGGAACCGGCCGGAATGGCCGGGAATGGTGCCGGTGGATGCGAAGGCAGCGGGCGCTCAGACCCGGGACTGAAACAAGAAGAAGACGGGCAGAAAAGATATGGTGCGGACACTCAAGGCGCTGGTGTTTCTATCGGTGGTGGTTCTGGTGGGATTGTCGAGCTATGCCTATCTTGGCGACATGTCTCCACAACGAAGCGACATCAAAGTGCCGGTCGTCCTGAATGCCGGTCAATAAAGCGCGGATTTTCGCGGCGCTTCTCGCGGCGTCCGTCCTGCCGTCCCCGGGCGCGGCCCAGACCGCCGGAAACGAAGGGCCGATGTCGGCCATCGACTGGCTTTCCCGGTCGGTTGCGCAGCCGGGCACCGTGACGTCGCCCGCCGAACCCGCCGAACCGGCCCAACCCGCCGCCGGCAATCCCGCACTCGTGCCCGCGCCGACCATCACCATGCGGTCGCTCGACGCGCCCTCCCTCGACGGGATCGGGATCGTTTCGGCCTCGACCTCGGGATTGCCGCGAAACCTCTGGGGGGCAACGCCCACCGTTGACCTCGTGCGGATGATCCGGGCCGAGCGGCTGGACACCCTGCCCGCCATTCAGGCGCTGTTATACCGGATCCTGCTGTCCGAACTGTCGCCACCGGCCGATTCCGATGGCGGCGGCACGCTGTTTCTGGCCCGGGTCGACCGGTTGCTGGATCTCGGCGCGCTCGATCCCGCGGCCGCCCTTCTGGCACAGGTCGATCCCCCGCGCCCCGAAACCTTCCGCCGCAGCTTTGACATCGCGCTTCTGACCGGGGAGGAAAACGCAAGCTGCACCGCGATGCGCGCCGCCCCCGATATCGCGCCCACATTTCCGGCCCGTGTCTTCTGCCTTGCCCGCGGCGGCGACTGGAATGCCGCCGCGCTGTCGCTGCGAACCGGCGAGACGCTCGGCTATATCGACGGCGACACCGCCACGCTGCTTGAACATTTCCTCGACCCCGACCTTTTCGAGGGCGAACCCGACCTGCCCCCGCCCCTTCGCCCGTCGCCCCTCGTGCTGCGGCTGATGGAGGCCATCGGCCAGCCGGTCTCGACCGGCATGCTTCCGCCCGCCTTCGCGCAGTCTGACCTGCGCTCGAACGTCGGCTGGAAGAACCGGCTTGATGCGGGCGAACGGCTGGCGCGGACGGGGGCGATTTCGCCCAACCGGCTGGCCGGTCTTTATTTCGAACGTCAGCCCGCCGCCTCGGGCGGCGTCTGGGAACGCGTCCGCACGGCGCAGGCCCTCGACAAGGCGCTGTCATCGGGCGACCGGAACGCGATTGCCCAGGCCCTGCCCGCCGCCTGGGCGGAAATGTCGGCCGCCGAACTGGAAGTGCCCTTTGCCACGATCTTCGGGGTGCGCGTCGCCGGATACGGGCTGCCGGGCGAAGCCGGGCGCATCGCGTTCCGCGTCGGTCTTCTGTCGGAAGGCTATGAAGAGGTCGCCAAGGCGCGCGTCCCCGAGGACGAGGATGAACGCTTCCTGATCGGGCTGGCCACGGGGCGGACCGATGGGTTGCGCCCGCCCGATCAGATGGGCGCGGCGATTGCGACGGCGTTCCGCGCCGATCCCCCGGTTGCGGACAGTTTCAGGCGCCTGCTTGCCGACAACCGGCAGGGCGAAGCCCTGCTGATGGCGATCGACCACATCACCGACGGCGCGCGTGGCGATCTGCGCGATGTCAGCGACGGGCTGGCCGTGCTTCGGGCGATGGGGCTCGAATCGGTCGCGCGCAAGGCGGCGCTCGAACTCGTGCTGCTGGAACGGCGCGGCTGATGTCGCCTTCGATGGACAGCTGGATTTCCACCTTTCTGGCCGCCCATGCGGCCGAACAGGACGCCGCGCGCAACACGCTTCTGGGCTATGGCCGCGACCTGAAGGATTTCGCAGGCTGGCTTTCGCGCCGGAAAACCGATTTCGCCCGGGCGATGCAGGCCGATATCGAGGCTTATCTTGTCGCCTGCGATGCCGAAGGCCTGTCGCGCGCGACCCGCGCAAGGCGCCTCTCGTCGATCCGGCAACTGTATCGGCTGGCCTATGACGAAGGCTGGCGCGCGGACAATCCGTCGGTGCGCATCGCCGGGCCGGGAAAGGCCAGGCGGTTGCCGAAGGTCGTGAGCGTCGCGGAAGTCGACGCACTTCTGGCGGCCGCGCGGAACCCCGATCGTGGCCGGGACGAGGCGTTGCGCACCACCTGCCTGATGGAACTGCTCTATGCCACGGGCATGCGGGTCAGCGAGCTTGTGTCCCTTCCGGTTGCCGCCGCCCGGGGCGATCCCCGCATGCTTCTGGTGCGCGGCAAGGGCGGGAAAGAGCGCATGGTGCCCCTGTCGCCCCCCGCGCGTGAGGCTTTGGCCCTTTGGATCGCGCATCGCGATGCGGGCGAAGAGGCCGCGCGGACCCTGGCCGGCGGGCCCCGGCCCGCGCCGCCCAGCCGCTTTCTTTTCCCCTCGCACGGCAAGGAAGGCCATGTGACGCGGCAGGCCTTCCACCGGCTTTTGAAGCAACTGGCCGCCGAAGCCGGCCTTTCCCCCGACAGGGTCACCCCGCATGTCCTGCGCCATGCCTTCGCAACCCATCTTCTGGCCGGAGGCGCCGATCTTCGCGCGATCCAGACATTGCTCGGCCACGCGGATATCTCGACGACCGAGATCTATACCCATGTGCTTGACGAACGGCTGAAGGCGCTTGTCCTCGAACACCACCCCCTTGCGCGGGATGATCGCTGACAGACCGCCGGGTGGCGCTTGAAGGGCGCCGCATCTGCCCCCATAACGGGGGGCAGCGAAAGGATCGAACATGTCTTCCACCATCGTTCTGGATACAGGGGTCTGGCTGACGGCGGGGGCCATCCTCGGCCTTCTGGTGCTGTCCGCCTTCTTTTCGGGCTCCGAGACCGCGCTCACGGCCGCGTCGCGCGGCAAGCTGCGCGCGCAGGCCGACAAGGGCAGCCGCGGGGCGGCAACCGCGCTGCGCGTGACCGAGGACGGGGAACGGCTGATCGGGGCGATCCTTCTGGGCAACAATGTCGCCAATATCCTTTCGGCGGCGCTGGCGACGGCGCTTTTCTCGCGCTTTTTCGGCGCCAATGGCGTGGCGCTGGCCACGCTTGTCATGACGGTGCTGGTGCTGGTCTTCGCCGAAGTGCTGCCCAAGACCTACGCGATCACCGCGCCCGAAACCGCCGCCGCCCGGGTGGCCCTGCCGATCCGGGTGCTGATCCTTGTTCTCGCCCCGGTGGTGACGCTCGTTCGCGGTGTCGTTCGCGGTATCCTTCTTCTCTTCGGCGTCCGCACCGATCCTGACAGCCGCATCCTGTCGTTCCGCGAGGAAATCGTCGGCGCGCTGGCCCTTGGCCATTCCGAGGGCGCCGTCCAGAAAGAGGCGCGCGACCGGCTTTTGGGCGCGCTCGACCTCAATGACCGCACGGTGGACGAAATCATGCGACACCGTTCGAAGATCGAGATGATCGACGCCGAGGCTTCGCCCGACCGCATCCTCTCCACCGTGCTCGCCTCGCCTCATTCGCGCCTGCCGCTTTACAAGAATGAACGCGACAACATCGTCGGCGTGATCCACGCCAAGGACCTGCTGCGCGCGGTCGAGAAGACCGTTCGCGGCGTCGATGGCTCGCTCGCCTCGATCCGCGATCTCGATATCCTTTCGGTCGCCAAGCCGGCCTATTTCGTGCCCGATACCACGCCCCTCGATGAACAGATGCGCGAGTTTCTGAAACGCCGCACCCATTTCGCGCTGGTCGTCGACGAATATGGCGACCTGCGCGGTCTGATCACGTTGGAGGACATCATCGAAGAGATCGTGGGCGAGATCACGGACGAATTCGATCTGGATGCCGAACATCCGCTGAAAATGTCGGAAACCGGGGAATGCATCGTCGATGGCGCCATGACGATCCGCGACCTCAACCGGGCCACCGACTGGAACCTGCCGGATGACGAGGCAAATACCATTGCCGGCATGGTCATCCACGAAGCGCAGATGATCCCGAACGAAGGGCAGGTCTTTTCGTTCCACGGCTTCCGGATCGAGATCCTGACCCGCAAGGAAAACCGCATCACCCGCCTGAAAATACGACCGCTGTAACCCGGGCCAGGCGGGCCAGGCGGTCTGGTTCGCCCGCGCCCTGCAACCGCTCTGCGGCGCGATGATACTGATCTCGGCGGTCACCGATATCGGGCCGGGCGGTTATCGCAACAGCCTCGTGCCGCAGCGCGGGCGCGCCGATCTGTCGCCGCAAAGCTTTGCGCATCTCATCCGTATTCCCGTCCTCGCCTTTCACGCCGAAGGCGATACCACGGTCCCGATCCAGCATATCCGCAAATTCCACAAGACGCTTCTGGCCGAAAAGACGCCGACACGCCTTGTTCAGGTTCCCGTTGCGCGGCACGATTTTCACCGGGTCGACCCCTATATCGCCCAGGTTCGCACCGAGATCACCGATTTCCTGATTGCCAGGGGGCTCGTCGATGACAGATACCCCGATCACGCGGCGGCGGCGGACGCCCTCTTGGCGGAAGTCACACCCCAGCCGCCGGATGAACCTAGCGCGACTTGAAAAGCGACCCGAGGATGCCACGCACCAGCGCCTGACCGGTCTTGGTGCCTAGCTGGCGCACAAGGCTTTTTCCGAAGGCCGTCGCAAGGCTGTCCGAACGTGACGAGGACGACCGTCGCGCCGGGCGGTCGTCATAACGCCGCGCCTGTTTCAGCTGGCGCTCGTCTTCCCTGAGGCGCTCTTCCTTCTCCGCGGCCTCGGCGGCCTCCTTCGCGGCGGCATCGGCGCGCGCCTGCAAACGCTCAAAGGCGGAATCCCGGTCCACGGTCTTGTCGTACTTGTAGCCAAGCCCGGTTGCCGCGATGGCGGCCCGGCGTTCTTCCGGGCTGATCGGGCCAAGGCGGCTCGCGGGGGGGCGAACCAATGTGCGTTGCACGATCCCGGGCACGCCCTTGGCTTCCAGAAAGGATGTCACCGCCTCGCCCGTGCCCACTTCCTTGATCGCGGTTTCGGTATCGAAGGCGGGGTTCGGGCGATAGTTCTGGGCGGCGCGGGCAAGGTCTTTCTGGTCCTTGGCGGTGAAGGCGCGCAAGGCGTGTTGCACCCGGTTGCCAAGCTGGCCAAGAATATCGTCGGGTACGTCGCCGGGGTTCTGGGTGACGAAGAACACCCCTACCCCCTTCGACCGGATCAGCCGCGCCACCTGCTCCACCTTGTCCACGAGCGCTTTCGGCGCGTCGTCAAAAAGAAGATGCGCCTCATCGAAAAAGAAGACGAATTTCGGCTTGTCGGGGTCGCCGACCTCGGGCAGTTCCTCGAAAAGTTCCGACAAAAGCCAGAGCAGGAAGGTCGCATAAAGCCGGGGCGAGGCCATAAGCTTGTCGGCGGCAAGAATGTTGATGCGCCCGCGCCCATCCGCGCCGACCTGCATCATGTCGGCCAGTTCCAGCGCCGGTTCGCCGAAAAGCCGCGTGCCGCCCTGATTTTCCAGAACCAGCAGCTGGCGCTGGATCGCGCCCACCGTCGCCGTGGCGACGTTGCCATACCGCAACCCGATCTCGGCGGAATGTTCGCCGATCCAGACCAGCATCGCCTGAAGGTCCTTCAGATCCAGAAGCGGCAGCGCTTCCTCGTCGGCAAGACGGAAGGCGATGTTCAAAACCCCTTCCTGCGCATCCGTCAGACCCATCAGGCGCGAAAGCAGAAGCGGCCCCATCTCGGTCACTGTCGTGCGAATCGGATGGCCCGCTTCCCCGAAAAGATCCCAGAAGGCGACCGGGAAGGCCTGATATTTCAGATCATAGCCAATGGTCGCGCAGCGTTTCATGAAGGCGTCATGCAGCTTGCCATCCGCCGAACCCGCGACGGCAAGCCCCGCCAGATCGCTTTTGACATCGGCAAGAAAGACCGGAACCCCTGCCGCCGAAAACCCTTCGGCAAGAATTTGCAGCGTGACCGTCTTGCCGGTGCCGGTTGCCCCCGCGATCAGCCCGTGGCGATTACCATATTTCAACAGAAGTTCCTGAGCCGCCCCATAGGCATCGCCCCCGCCCCCAACGAAAATTCCAGCCTCGGTCAACACGATCGGTCCTCTTGCGCACATTTCCCTCGGCAGCGACAATACATCCTTAACTTTCACATGCCAGTGTCGAGTTCATCCGGACGTCGGTCCTTTTCGTCCGGGGACTACTTCCTCCCTGTTTGACTGGCCGCGCCCGGTGGGCGCGGTTTTTTCCGTGCAAAATCAAATTTGTGGATCGTGGAATATTTCCTGTTGACGCATAGGGCCGAGTTGAATAGCGTTCGGCGCAATGACTAAGTCGGCCCGTCCGACAGGGAGCATAATGACTAGTTAAGGGCCCTTTTCCGGGGCCCTTTTCCTTTTTGGCCCGGGCTTCGGCGGTAAGTCGCCAGCCGTGCTTTGCCCCCTGACTTCGCGGTTTGGCCATGCTATGCGGTCGCCATCAAACGCCCTCATCACGGGAAAGACCATGACCTTGAGACACAGCCTTCTGCCGCTTCTGGTGACGCTGGCAACCGCAATGCCGACATGGGCGCAGGAGGCCGCGCAACCCGCCGCCGATCCCGCAGCCCCCGCAGCCGAGGCAGCCCCCGCCGCGCCGGCCGCCGACGGCGTCGGTCAGGCCTACGTCGCCAAGACCTTCGGCGACTGGGACCTGCGCTGCATCCGGACCGCCGATGGCGCCGATCCCTGCCAGCTGCACCAGCTTCTGAAGGAAAAGGATTCCGAAGAGCCGGTCGCCCAAATCACCATCGTCGGCCTGCCCGAGGGGGGCGAGGCCGTGGCGGGCGCGAATATCGTGGTCCCGCTGGAAACGCTTCTGACCCAGCAGCTCAACATCACCGTGGATGGCGGCGAAACCCGCCGCTTCCCCTTCACCTATTGTTCGGAAGCCGGATGCGTCGCCCGCGCGGGCTTCACCAAGGCGGATATCGACGCCTTCCGCAAAGGCAAGGTCGCGACAATCTCGGTGGTTCCCGTGATCGCGCCCGACCGGCTGGTCAATATCGACGTCTCGCTTGCAGGTTTCACGGCGGGCTTCGATTCCATCACTGAAACCGCCCCGAAGAACTAGGGCCGTTCCGGCCGGTCCGCCCCGCAAGGCGGGCCGGCTTACCCTTGCCGCAGCGCCAGCACGGCGTTCAGCCCGCCAAAGGCGAAGGCATTCGACAAGAGGGCGCCGACCCCGGCCTTTCGCGCATGGCCGGTCACAAGGTCCAGCCCGATGTCCGGGTCCGCCGCCACATGGCCCGCAACGGGTGCGATAACACCGTCGCGCAGGGCAAGGATGCAGGCGACCAGTTCCACCGCACCCGCCGCCCCGATACAATGCCCGTGCAACGATTTCGTCGCGGTCACCGGCGGCCCCTCGCCAAAGACCGCATGAATGGCGGATGCCTCGCTTCTGTCATTCGCGGCGGTGCCGGTGCCATGGGCATTGATATGGCCGATGTCGCGCGGGGATAGCCCCGCATCGTCCAGCGCCGCACGCATCGCCGCGGCCGCCCCTTCGGGGTTGGGCAGCACCATGTCGGCGGCGTCGCTTGTCATGCCGAACCCGGCGATCTCGGCCAGAATCCCCGCGCCGCGCGCCAGCGCGCGGTCACGGGCCTCCAGCACGAAAACCGCCGCCCCTTCGCCCATCACCATCCCGTTGCGCGTGGCGCAGAACGGGCGGCAGCCGTCAGGGGACAGCACCCGCAACCCTTCCCACGCCTTGATCCCGGCAAAGCTCAGCATCGCGTCGGCCCCGCCGGCCAGCATCAGATCGGCCGCACCGGCGCGGACCATCTGGAACGCGAGGCCGATGGCATGGTTGGATGACGCGCAGGCCGTGGCGACGGTGAAGGACGGCCCGCCCAGACCCCAGCGGATCGACAGCGCCGATGTGGCCGCGTTGTGCATGAGGCGCGGAACCGTAAAGGGATGCACCCGGTCGCGGCCCGCCTCGAACACCGTCCGATAGCTCTCTTCGGCGCTTTGCAGCCCGCCCCCGGCCGTGCCAAGCACCACCCCTGCCCGGATGTCCGGTGTCGCCGCGCGCCCCAACCCGGCACCGGCCATCGCTTCGGCGCCGGCCGTCAGGGCGAACTGCGTGGCGCGGTCGTAAAGCGACAATTCGGCAGGGCTGAACCGCGCATCGGCGTTCCAGTCCCGCACCCCCGCACCGATCCGGATCGAAAGGCGGGCGGCATCGCGGATTTCCAGCGGTGCGATGGCGGGGCGGCCGGCCGCAAGGGCGGCCATCGTCGTGCCGGCATCCTGCCCCAGCGCGTTCACCGTGCCCATGCCGGTAATGACGACGCGTCTCATCCCCGCCCTTCGCCAAGCAGCGCCTCGACCGCGGCAATGACCGATCCGACGCTGGTCAGATCGAACCCGCCCGCATCAGGCGTATTGGCGTTGAAAGGCACCGACAGATCGAACTGCTCCTCGATGGCAAAGACCACCTCGACCCGCCCAAGACTGTCGATGCCCAGATCGTCCAGCCGCATCCCGGGCCGCAACGTCGCGGGATCCCGCACCGCCTGCCTTGCCAGTATCGCGGTCACGATCGCGGCGACGTCCATCGCACCCTTCCTCCGAACCCTGTCACATTAGTCGCGGTCCCGGTCCTTCCGTTCAATCCGGGCGCGAAGATCGGCCACCTGTTCGTAAAGGCGGCCAAGCCGGCGGATATTCTTCCAGGCCTCGACATGGGTTTCCATCTTCAGCGCCGGCGAGCCGAGCAGGACACGCCCCGCGGGCGCGTTGGAAAAGATCTTCGTCGCACCGCCCGCGATCACGTCATCCCCGACGAAGATATTGTCGCTGACCCCGCATTGCCCGCCCAGAACCACCCGGTCCCCGATCCGCGCCGAACCGGCAATGCCGACCTGACCACACAGAAGACAGTCGCGCCCGACCTGCACGTTATGCCCGACATGGACAAGATTATCGAGCTTGGTGCCCGACCCGATCCCGGTCGCCCGGATCGTGCCCGCGTCGATCGTCGACCCGGCACCGATCTCCACATCGTCGCCGATCTCGACCCCGCCCAGCGAATGGATGCGCAGCCAGCTTTGCCCGGTTGCGTCGCCACGGTCGCCAAGCGTGCCCCGCACCTGCTCGACCGCCGATTTTTCGGGCGTGACAAAGGAAAAGCCGTCCGAACCGATGACCGCGTTCGGCTGGCAGATGATCCGGTCGCCGATCCGGACGTTTCGCGCGATGCGCACACCGTCCGCGATACGCGCGCCCGCCCCGATGATCGCGCCCCCGGCAATGGTGACATGCGCGCCGATCCGCGCCCCCGGCCCGATCCTTGCGCCCGGACCGATCACGCAGAAAGGCCCGATCGCCGCATCCGCCCCGATCACGGCATCCTGTGCGATGACGGCACTGGGGTGAATGCCCTCCCACCGGTCCGCGCCCGGATCCAGCATCGATGTCAGCGAAGCCATCGCCACCCGTGGCCGCTTGACGAAGATCGCCGCAACCAGCCCCAGTTCCCGCCAGTCGGCCCCGTCCCAAAGAACGGCCGCTTCCGCCTGCGCGGAGCGCAGCGCCGCCCCGTATTTGCGTTCGTCCATGGCCAGCGCCAGATCGCCCCTGCCGGCACCGGCCGGTTCGGCGGCGCGCGCGATACGGTACTCGCCGTCCCCGACCATTTCCGCGCCAAGCGCGCGGGCGATCTCTGCGATGCTGTGTGTCATGGGCGGCTCCGTCTTCCCCGTTGGAAGAAGGATTTAGCCCTGAACGCCCGGCAAGACCACCCCGGCCTTTTTCATTTCGTCAAAGACCCGCCCGTCGCGCCCGTAAACGTCGCGCCGATAGCCGACCCGGCCCTTTTCATCCGGCCATGCGGTGAAATAGACCAGATGCACCGGCACGGGCCGATCCAGCATCAGCGTATTTTCCCGCCCGGTGTTCAGATGGCTGGCGAATTCGGCCCGCGGGTTGTCGGATTGCGGCGCCAGAAGCGCATAGGCGAAGTCGAAGGGCTTGCCGAGACGGATGCACCCATGGCTGAAGGCGCGGATCTCGCGGTTGAACAGCGACTTGGAGGGCGTGTCGTGCAGATAGATGTTCCAGCGGTTCGGGAACATGAACTTCACCAGCCCCAGCGCGTTGTCGCCCGACGGCGCCTGCGAGATCGAGAACGGGAAACTCTGCGCCGTGAACTGGGTGAAATCGGTCTCCGCGCGGTTCACGGCGCGGCCCGACCGATCCACGATCCGCAGATGCCGGACGGCGTTGGGATCTTTCTGAAGCATCGGCAGATATTCCTTCACCGCGATCGACCGCGGCACGTTCCACGTCGGATTGATCACCATGAATTCGATCTGGTCGGAAAATTCGGGGCTGCGCCGGTCATGCTGGTTCATGCCCACGACGGTCACCGTCTCGAACGTGACATGTCCGTCGTCGACGATCTTCGCGGTAAAGTCGGTAAGGTTCACCCAGACATGGCGCTTGCCAAGGCTGATCCCGTTCATCCAGCGCAGACGCTCCATCGCGACCAGCACCGATTTCAGGCGGTCCTCGGGCGCGGTGTTCAGCACCTCGATCGTGCCCTGCCCGGCAACGCCATCGGCCGTCAGCCCGTTGTCGATCTGAAACCGTTGCACCGCTTTCATGATCGCGCCGTCATAGTCCTGCGTGGCGCTCCGGCCCAGATAGCCCAGCCGGTAAAGGCGGTCGCGCAGCGCAACCACGCCCTTGCCCCTGTCACCGGCCTCAAGCTTTGCGACCGGCACAATCGGCCCCCATCCCCCCGCCGCGATCGCCGCCTCAAGCGCCACCTTTTCCTTCATCAGCGCGGTATAGGCCGGCGAATGGGGTGGCAGATCGCGGATGAAGCGCGCGGGATCGGCGGCCGCGAAGGCCAAAAGCGTGGCGGCCGGATCGCGCAAGGGAACTTCGCGCACGATCCCGTCATCGGCCCGGGCCGGGTCGATGATCCCGGTCTGGACATCATGGGCGTAGCGCAGGAAAACCTCGGTCATCTGCGCTTCAAGGAACCCGCGCGCGCGTTCCGTATCCAGCGCGGAAAACTCCGCGACGATGGTTTCGGGTGCATAGCGGCCAACCGGCAACCCGTGCATGCCCGCTTCCCGAAGCGCCGTCATCAGCGCCGCCCGGCGGGCGCCATCGTCCTTTCCGGTCCAGAGCGGGGCGAAATCCCGCGCCAGGTAGAAATCCGCGACAACCCGGTCGCCCGCCGCGGCTTCCGATACGGCCTGCCGAAAGCCAAGGCTTTCGGCCTGCGCGCCCGTACCGACCCCAAGGGCCAAGATGGCCGCAGCCACAATCCTGCGCAGCGAACCCCGGCCGCAACCCGACATAGATGTCATCCAAACCTCAAGATCGAAGCAAAACAACGTGGCTTTTCCTTCTGCCCATTGTCGCGGATTTCGCCCCCGAGGCCAACGCCGGACCCGCCGAATTCCCCCAGCCGTTCCATCTGTCGCATTTTGGCAACGCCAATGTGCAAAGGGCGGCGCCGCCAGACGGGGCGCGAACTCGGCAGAAATTCGCCGATCCGCATCTGTTTCCAAATTCGGCACGATTGCGCGGTTGGCCTCCAAATCGTCTTGTGCCATAAACACTCAGCACTTGGGGAATTGCAAACAAGCCGCTGAAAAGGTGGCGTTAGGCACTGGGACAGGCTCTTGGCCATGACGGATCACGCATCTTCTGGATGGACGCGGCGCGGATTGATGTCGGTCTTTGCGGCGACGGTGGTCGCGGCGGCACCGACCTGCTCGAACGCCTTCAGCTTCTTGAAAGGTGCCGGCGATGTCCGCCGTATCCGCATGTATTCCGGCCGCACCGGCGAAAACCTCGACACGATCTACTGGATCGAGGGCGAGTATATCCCCGAGGCGCTGAACGAGATCACCTATTTCATGCGCGACTGGCGCTCGGACCAGACCAAGGACATCGATCCGCGCACGATCGATATCGCCGCGGCCGCCCACCGGCTGCTTGACGTCAACGAACCCTACATGCTGCTTTCGGGCTATCGCACCGCGCAGACCAATGCGCTTTTGCGCAGCAAGTCGCGCAAGGTCGCCAAGAATTCGCTGCACATCAAGGGTCAGGCCGCCGACCTGCGGCTGCGCTCGCGCTCGGTCAGCCAGATCTACCGCGCCGCCACGGCCTGTGAGGCGGGCGGTGTCGGCAAATATTCCAGCTCGAATTTCGTCCACATGGATTGCGGCCCGCTTCGCACCTGGGGCGCCTGAACGCGACACCCCGTTTCCATCCGCCAAAACGCCGGTCCGCCGGCGTTTTTTGTTGCCTTGTCGCAGGGGGCTCGCGCACCACGCCGGGTGAAGACGAGACCGATCTCTGCGCTATAGCCCTTCTTTAAGTGCGCCGCGCCACTGCCGCGGCAATCCGAACAGCACTCCCCTCACGGCATGCCTGATAGCGACACGTGACCGACCACGTAGGTCTGGCTGCTTTCCACGGCATCGGGAACGGCTTTCCAAAGGCTGAACTCCATCCGCCGCCACGCTGCCGGATCAAATGCGCAGACCGTTGCAAGCGCGCCAGCCTTCATGTTCGTTTCCGCCTTCGCGGCTGCATTCTCACGCTCTTCCACAAGACTGGAATAGGGTGCGATTGACCGAATTCGCCGGGTTGCAAATCGGGCTGCACTAAGATCCGATGTCAACTGGGTCTGCCAAACCTGCCAAACCTGCACCGACGGCCAGCCGAAATCGCGGGTCAACGCGGCAAAGCCAGGACTGGTCAGAAAACTCTCGATCCCCTCCGGCTCGTCCCAGAGATAGAAGGGCGCATAAAGGTTTTCTGTGCTTGAGAAGCCGTCGTCTTGCTTCCTTGCCGATAGATAGGCCTTGAACCGCAGACGCGGAAAACGGTCGAGCAGCGGCCCTTTTTCCCTGATCCGCCGATCGATGACCGTCATGTCGTAATCTGCCGGCAGGGTGTAACTGTATTGCATCGCGATCATCGCGCAAAACTTTCCTCGTCGACGGGGCCGAACCATGCGACCGCCGTGCCGTTCTTCACGGGTTGGACACTGAGATAGCAGAAAGGGCATGAGGGCGTTGCCCCATGCCAATGGCGCTCGTCGGGCGCAAACCAGACCGCATCGCCGGCGCGAACCTGGGTCACCTCACCACCCTCGCGCTGGACCCGGCCGACGCCATCGAGAACGAAAAGAAGCTGGCCGCGCGGATGGCTATGCCAATGGGTGACGACACCCGGCGGCACAAAGGCGCGCATCGCCGTCATTTCGCCCTCCGTGCGGCTCGACAGGATCATCTGGACAAGGAAGGGACCACTTGAGACACCCTCGGGCGCGGCATTGATCCCTTCGCCCGCACGAAAGAGGCTCATGGCTGCAGGGCAACGCTCTTGCATACCAAAGGCATCGCTCATCATGCGCCCTTCCCGGTGGGCGCTGCGGCGGAAGCACCGAAGGCGAAGGACCAATCTTCGAGGGTCGAATTGACGATGGCGACCATGACATCCTCCGGCCGGAGACCCGGAGAAGCCACGAGATTGTCGACCAGCCTGCGGTAAAACCGCGCCTTGGTCTCCGCCGAGCGCGCTTTGCCGGTCGTGATGTGGAAGAAGACATAGTCGTCAGAGCGCGGGCCGCCGAGATAACTCCGGTCGAAGATCAGCTCGCCCGGCTGGTGCTGGTGGATCGCAACGAACCGGTCCCCTTCAGGAACCTCGAAACAATCGACCAGCGCCCGGTCGAGACTTTCACAGACGGTAGAGAGATAGCCGGCGGGCTTGCCGGCCAGCATTGAAATACGGGTGAATGGCATGTCTGTACTCCGTTGAAAACGATTGACAGGCACAGTATGCCGCGGCACGATCATCCTGATAATCAGATTATTCAGGATATAACGTCCTGCTTTTAAGGATGGTTTAGGTGCGGTCCACCAATCTCGACATGGACGCGTTGCGGAGTTTTGTGACCGGTATCGAGGCCGGTTCCTTCGCGCTGGCGGCCGATCGGCTCGGCCGGTCCACCTCTGCAGTCAGCGCGCAACTGAAGAAGCTTGAAGATCAGACCGGCATGAAACTGGTGCAGAGAGCCGGTCGTGGGCTTGCGTTGACCGGGGGCGGCGAGCTGTTCCTGTCCTATGCCCGGCGGCTTTTGAATCTCAACGACGAAACGGTGAGTGCAATCCATAGGCCTGAACTGGAAGGCTGGGTGCGTCTCGGCATTCAGGAGGACTTTGGTGAGACGATCCTTCCGCAGGTTCTCGGCCGTTTTGCCCGCGCACACCCCAAGGTTCGGATCGAGGGCCGCATCGGCCGCAATCTCGAATTGCGGGAGAAGATTGCTGCCGGCCACCTCGATCTGGCGCTGGCCTGGGATGACGGCGCGGCAACGCAGGCCGACAGGATCGCCACGCTGCCGCTTTGCTGGCTCGGCCCCGCGGATGAGGAGCCTTTATGGCAAGTGAACGCGGGCGATCCGCTGCCGCTGGTCGCGCTGGAAGCACCCTGCATCTTACGGAACCTCGCGTGCAGCCATCTCGACCGGGCGGGGATTGCCTGGCGCATCGCCTTTGTCAGTCCGAGCTTGGCGGGCCTGTGGGCTGCCACCGCCGCGGGCCTCGGCATTGCGCTTCGCACACCCCTCGGCCGCCCGGCGAGCGTGCGCGTTCTGGATGCAGCCGAACACAATCTGCCCAGCCTGCCTTCGCTCGGTTTAAGCCTTATAAGCTCGGGCACGCCGATGAGTCAGATCAGCGCACATCTCGCGACCATCATTCGTCAGACATTATGGGATAGTCTGCCGGAGGCATGGGTCTTGGCTGCGTAATGCATGCCAAACACCGGGTGCAGTAAATGCAACAATCTCTAAACTTCAAATGTTTATAAAAATGACGCGCCGCGCCGGGTGAAGACGAGAACGATGTCTGCGCTATAGAGCGAGGCGACGCCGTCCTTGGTTCGCAGGGCCACGAGGTCGGGTGCTGTGCATTGCAGCTCGCGCGTGTCCTCGATGATGACGAGGCGGTCGGACGATCCGGCCACTTCGGCCAGAAGCGTATTGGTCACGCGGGCCGCCTGCATCTTGGCATCACCCTTGAAAACATCGGTCCGGCGGAGTATCTTCTTCGGCGCAGCGTTGGCTGAGAGGCCGCCTTTTGGCCCTCTAAGGGAATTGTCCCCGGTGAGTTCGTACTCAGCAACGCTGCGCTCATCTGCGAGATAAAGAACACGACCGTTCCTAGCGTAATGCTGGACCTTGGTCTTGGCATCATCGAGCGGGTAGACGGTCATGACGACTGTAGCGCGCTGCCCCTTATTGGTTTCCCCTTCAACCTTGATTGCAACCACAACCGGCCGACCGTCGTCGGTCTTCGCGGTGGTCAAAACCAGCGCGTCGCTTTCCTTACCCTTCTCGGCAAATACCATCTCTGGATCGGCGATTAGATTCGGAAGGTCGCTCAACGCCGCCAGCGGCAAATCCCCATGGGTTTTGACCACGAGGCGCGCCTTGCTGGCACGCATGACCATCGCGCCATTGGGAACGCCAAGCGCCCGCAGAACAAGAGGCACCCGACCGACACGAAGATCGGCAGATGACGGGATCTTCCCGCGCAGGAAACGTGCAAGGGCGTCGCGCCAAAGGCGAATATCCTCGGGTAGCGCCTGCCGTTTATCTTCCTGCATCGCAAACGCCGCGCCAGTGTTTCCAACGTTGCGGCGTGTCATCTCGCCCGCGATGATCCGGCCAAAGACGTCTTCAACCGTGTTGAAACCAGCGCCGTTGAACGCATTCCTGATCGCCCGAAGGAGGCGCAATATCTTGTTGAATGCCTGCGCGATGATCGACTGACTTGGCGACTTCTTCGCGTTGGTCGCATCTGCAAAGGCCTCAGCTATGGCCTCCTCGATCTGCTCTGATGTCGTCAAATGTGGGTAGCGGTCGAGTATATCGAATTCATCGAGCCATTTCCGCTCCGCCATGAGTTCAAGAGCACGCCATTCTTGCGGTGTGAAAATCTCCATCGATCGGAGTGCGTGGATCACCTCATGATAGAGGGTTTTCGTCGGGTTGAGCGATTGCGCGATGACTATGGCCATGCTGCCACTCGGGTTGCGCATGAACATGCCCTGCGTGCCATCTGGCAGATCGAGAATGTTATTTTCATCGTGGAAGAGACGCACGCGCTTCAGATCAAGCCGATCCAACTCGGCCCGCAGTTCCGGCATCATTGCGCGAATGACATCTCGCGGAACTGGCTCGTAAGGATCGAATGCCGTTTCGCTCTCTTCGAAACCTTCGACGGAGTCATACCCGGCTGGCTGCTCAAACCCGATGGTCGGCTTGCGCACATCTTCGAGGAAGGCCTTGCGCGCTTCCTCGCTCTTGAACTGGTAGCCGGGGATGGCGCCGCGGCCTCTGAACGACGAGAACCACCCGCCGTGACGCTTGGCAACGGCTACGGTGAGCCTCGCCATCTTCCGTGATCTTTGGGACCTTCGGATATCAACACTAAAGGCGCATGGTCAGTCGATGAAAGCGAAAGTTTCGCAGATCGACCGCAAGATTGAACAACTCATGGACCGTCTGGTCGAAGCAGACGGCGAGTCAGTCATCAAGGCCTACGAGAAACGCATCGGCGACCTCGAAACCGAGCGCATGGTTCTGCGCGAAAAGATCAGCGATTGCGGTAAGCCACTGAATACCTACGAGGATACGTTCGAACACTCGATGGATTTCCTGTCAAGCCTTTGGAAAATATGGGAAAATGGCAGCATTGAACACCGTCAGACGGTGCTGAAACTGGCTTTTGATGACCGTTTGGAATACAGCCGTGAAAACGGTTTTCGAACACCAGAAATTGCCTTGCCTTTCAAGGCTTTAGGCGAAATTTGCAGTGGAAAAGAAGAGGTGGCGCACCCGAGAGGATTCGAACCTCTGACCTCTGCCTTCGGAGGGCAGCGCTCTATCCAGCTGAGCTACGGGTGCGTTGGGCGACGCTATAGGCCAAAGGGGCAGCGCTCGCAATCGGTTTTCTTGACCGGACGGGCGTGAAATGCCTCAGCCGAAAAGCTCATGGCACAGCTCCAGCGCCTCGACCAGCCGATCGACCTCTGCCCGGGTGTTGTAAAGGCCGAATGAGGCGCGGCACGTCGCCGTCACGCCGAGATGTTCCATCAGGGGCATCGCGCAGTGTGTTCCCGCGCGCACGGCCACGCCCTTCTTGTCGAGCACGGTCGAGATGTCATGCGCATGGGCCGCGCCGTCCAGTGTCAGCGAAAAGATCGCTCCTTTTCCCGGCGAAGTCCCCTGAATGTTCAGCCAGTTCAGCCCCTTGAACCGCGCCATCGCATAATCGCGCAGATCCGCCTCATGGGCGGCGACATTCTCCATCCCCAGCGCCATCAGATATTCCAGCGCGGCGCCGAAGCCGATCTGCTGCACGATCCCGGGTGTTCCGGCCTCGAACCGCATGGGCGGATCGGCATAGGTCACGGTGTCGCGGCCGACGTCGCGGATCATGTCGCCGCCGCCAAGGAAGGGGCGCATCTCGGCCATGCGTTCCCGCGCGATCCAGATCGCGCCCGAGCCGGAGGGGCCATAAAGCTTGTGGCCGGTGATCGCATAGAAATCGCAGCCGATCGCGGGGATCGACACCGGGCGGTGAACCGCCCCTTGCGAGCCGTCGACCAGAACCGGCACACCCCTGTCATGCGCGCCCCGGCAGATCGCGGCCACATCGACCAGCGCCCCCGTGACATTCGACATCTGCGTCACCGCCACCAGTTTCGTCCTCGGCCCGATCGCGTCGATCACCTTCTGCGGATCAAGCGAACCGTCGGCCTCGGGTTCGACCCATTTCAGCACCGCGCCCTGCCGTTCGCGCAGAAAATGCCAGGGCACGATATTGGCGTGATGTTCCAGCACGCTCAGCACGATCTCATCCCCGGCGGTCAGCCGCGGCGCCGCCCAGGCGTAGGACACCAGATTGATACCCTCCGTGGTGCCGCTGGTGAAGACGATCTCCTCGGGATCGGGCGCGCCGAGAAAGCGCGCGATGATGCCGCGCACGTTCTCGTAATGGTCGGTCGCAAGGTTGGAAAGGTAATGCAGACCCCTGTGAACATTGGCATATTCCTGCGAATAGGCTTTGGTGATCGCGTCGATCACCACGCGCGGCTTTTGCGCCGACGCGCCATTGTCGAGATAGACCAGCGGCTTGCCGTTGACCTCGCGCGACAGGATCGGGAAATCCGCCCGGATACGCTCGACGTCATACATGGCCTGCTCCTGACACCGAAGGGGCAAAGCCCAGCACCGACATGATGACGGCAAGAACGACCATGATCAGAAGAAAGGTCAGCAAAAGCGCGCCGAAGGGTTTCAGAAAGCCGGGAAGACCATGCAACTCGGCGGTAAAACTTGTGATGATCCAGACAAAAAGCGCCAGAACCCCAAGGGCAAGCGGTAAGGTCAGGATCGGCAGGGCCAGATAGATCAGTGTCTGCAGGACCTGCCCGGCCGCCAGCAGAACCTGCACCATGGCGACCAGAACGACGGCATCGGCGAACCGCCCCTTCGCCCCCTGCGCCCGCCCCGAAAGCGTCATGATCAGGGCAAGGACCAGCTGCGAGGCAACCTGCAGCGGCACGCCCAGCCACGGGTTGGTCATCAGGGCGAAGATCGCCGGAATCTCGGCCGGCGGCGAGATCGCGAACGAGGCAAGAAAGGACAGGATCGACAGAACCGCCGCCAGCACGAGGGCCGTGAACCGGGCACCGGGCGGCAGGTCCCAGCCGATCAGCCGCCGCGCGGCCATCCGGGGTTGACGCAGTGTTTCCACCGCAAGTTGCCCGAAAATCCCTGCGAGCCCGTTCATCCTGCCTCTCCGAATTCCGCGACGGTCAGACCCGAGAACCAGAACCACAGGAATGCCACCAGCGCCAGACCGTCCACGATCCCCGATGCCACCCCCGGCCCCGCAAATCCTGCGACAAGACCGCGCACCAGCATCACCGGGGCCAGGGCCAGAAAGGCCCAGAACAGAACCAGCCGCGATGCGTGAAAGCTGCCCCTGCCGCGAAAAAGCTGCATGACCAGTCTCGACAGGGCCGCAACCAGATAGAAGACGGGAATAAGCGCAAGAACGCCCAGAAAGGCCGCGACATAGCGCTGAACCGCCGGAACCGCGCTGCCCGCGCCGGCCAGGGCGTCGGCCCGCGCGATGACCGGCCACTGCGCGACATAGGCCACGATCAGCCCGGCCAGCAGCCAGGCCAGAACCCGCGCCTCGTCCCTGCCCTGCGACAGAAGCCGCGCCATCATCCGGCGCGGTCCGCGATAGGTGGCCGCGATGTCGTCGATCACCGCCACTACCTGATCCGCCGTCTCAGCCAGGCTTCCAGCCGCTCGACGACCTCATCGGCCAGCGCGGGGTCCTCGATCTCGGCGATGGCGTCGGCAAGGAAGGACAGCACCATCAGCGCGGTCGCGTCGGCCTTGGGCACCCCGCGCGAACGCAGGTAGAAAAGCGCCGTCTCATCGATCGCGCCGGTGGTCGACCCGTGCGAGCATTGCACGTCATCGGCATAGATCTCCAGCTCCGGCTTGGCCAGAAACTGGCTGTCATCGTCCAGAAGCAGGGCCTGGCTGATCTGATAACCATCGGTTTTCTGCGCGTCCGGCCTGACCAGGATCTTGCCCTGGAACACACCCACCGCCCCGTTCTTCAGCACCTTCTTGAAGACCTGACGGCTTTCGCAGCCGACCGCGTCATGGGTGACAAAGACGGTATCGTCATGGTGGAACCGGCCATAGGCGCCATCGCCAAGGGCCGCGCCCGCCACATGGGCCACCGCGTCGTCGCCTGTGATCTCGATCACGCATTCATTGCGCGTCATCTGGCCGTTCACCGTCAGGGTGAAGCTTTTGAACAGCGCCTCCCCGGCGACCCGCGCAAAGACATGCGTCACCGCGCGCCGCTCGTGGTCGCGCCCCTGCGCGCGGACGTGATGGAACCGCCCGCCTTTGGCGATGTCGACCTCCAGCACCTTGTTGAACCGCGCCGCGGCCGGTCCGCTTTCCAAAAGCGTCAGGTCCGCGCCTTCCTCGATGGCGATGCAGTGATGCAAGACCGCGTCCGAGGTGGCGGATTCGTGGCGATAGACCAGATGCACCGGCCGCGCCGCCTGCCCCGTCACCCGGATCAGCACCCCGTCGCTTGCCAGGGCGGTGTTCAGCGCCGCCAGCGGCCGGGCGACCGGGCTTTGCCCGCGCTCTTCCAGCGTGCCGTAAAGCGCCTGCGCCCAGTGAATATCCGCCCGCCCCGCCGCCGACAGAAGCGCGATCTCGACACCGGCCATCGCCGGGTCATCGGAGGCACCCGCATCGAAAACCCCGTCGACAAAGACCAGCCTGACCGCATCGACCCCGGCGAAAAGCGGCGCTTCCTTCGCGTCGAACACCGCCGCTTCCGGCGCCTCGGGCGCGTTCAGCGATGTCGGATCGGTGTATTTCCAGTATTCGTCGCGCCGCCCGGGCAGGCCCATCCCGCGCAGCCGCTCGACCGCCCGCCTGCGGGCCTGAGCGGTGAAACCCTGGGTTGCCGGCCCGGCCGTGGCCAGCCGCGCCTCGGCCGCCGCGAACCTTGCCGCATCGTTACGCATCGGGGCCGCCATCAGGCCGTCTCCGCCAGAATATCGGCATAGCCGTTTTCCTCGACCACAAGGGCAAGGTCCGGCCCGCCGGTCTTGATGATGCGCCCGTCGGCCATGATATGCACGATATCGGGGCGGATATGATCCAGCAGGCGCTGGTAATGGGTGATCACCAGAAACGACCGCCCGGCATCGCGCAGCGCGTTCACGCCGTCGGCGACCAGTTTCATCGCATCGACATCCAGCCCGCTGTCGGTCTCATCCAGAATGCACATGCGCGGCTCAAGCATCGCCATCTGCAGGATTTCGTTGCGCTTCTTCTCGCCCCCCGAAAAGCCGACATTGACGGGCCGCTTCAGCATCTCGGCATCGATCTTCAGGGTCTTGGCCTTTTCGCGCACAAGCTTGAGGAATTCGCCCGCGCTCAGCTCCGCCTCGCCCCGCGCCTTGCGCTGCGCGTTCAGCGCCGTGCGCAGGAAGGTCATGTTGCCGACACCGGGAATTTCGACCGGATACTGGAAGGCAAGGAACAGACCCGCCGCCGCGCGCTCCTCTGGCTCCATCTCCAGAAGGTCGGCGCCATCCAGCGTGGCCGACCCTTGTGTGACGACATAGCCATCGCGCCCGCTGAGCACATAGGACAGCGTGGACTTGCCCGATCCGTTCGGCCCCATGATCGCATGGACCGTGCCCGGCGCGATCGACAGATCAACCCCCTTGAGGATCTGCTTGTCCTCTTCCTCAAGCTTCACGTGCAGGTTCTTGATCTCAAGCATGTCGTAACTTCCTTCTAGAATCAGGACGGGCAGCCAACGGGCAAATCGCCCGGGCTGCCGGCTTAACAGGGGTTCTGGCTGGTGTCAGCCCGAGGTGCTCAGGCGATAGTCCCGGCCCTCTTCGGCCAGTGCGGCCGCATAGTCGGGCGAAAAGAGGTTTGACCAAAGCTCGGGCGCGTTCGAGGCGACGGCCGCCTCGCCGTAATGCATCACCACGCAGCCGACCAGAAGGGCCTGCAACCGGCTCCGCGTCGAAAGGTGGAAGACCACCGTCATCAGCCCGGCCAGCACGATGGCAAACAAAATCATCCCGCGCGATCCCAGATCGTAGAAGGCGTCGGGCAGTCCGTCCCATTTTGCCATCTGGAAATAAAGCAGCCGGCCCGATGTCACCGCGGCCATGCCAAGCAGGAAGGCAAGCGGAACCATGACGCGGTCGAAGGGCTTGCGCTTCTTCTTCTGCTTCAGGGCTTCGCCGAACTTGCGGTTGTAGGCCTTTTGCGTCGCCTTGCCCACCACATCGGCATGCTCGTACTGGCGCCCCGAATTGATGCGCTTCAGCCGATCCGCAAATACAGCCTTCTGATCCAGCATGTCCCGAACCCTTCCGCAACAGGTCTGCGGCTTCCCTTCGCGGATAACCTGACGCCCGTTTGCGGCAGAAATGGGGATGAGACTGGGCGAATATTAAGACATTCATAAAGCTCACCTGCCTTACATCGGCCACGAAAGCATGGGCAGGATCTGCGCCAGCCGCTCTGCCGGGACCGCCGTCGGGGCAAGGTCGAACCGCGCCATCCGCCCCCGCGTCTCAACCGGACGAACGAAATCCTCGACCTCGGAATACCGGGGCCGCGACAGGTAATCGTCGAAAAGAACGCGTATTGGCCGCGTGATGCGAAACAGTGTCGTAAGAAGACAGCCGCAGCGAAACCGGCCATCGATCAGAACCAGATCGGGATGGGAAAAATCCGCCCGGTCCCAGACCGACAGCGCATAGCCGGGAAATTTCTTCCATGACCGCGCGTCGACCGGCCAGCCCCATTCCTTCACCTTGCCGATATCGGCGAAATGCAGCGTCACGTCCGCGCGCGGCGGGTTCTGGGCGAACCACCGTTCCATTCCGGCAAGCCAGTCCGGATCGCTTTCAACCGCGAACACATGCTTGCCCGCCATTTCGGCTGCCATCGCCGTCGATCCGCCCGAGCCATATTCAAGGATCGTCGTCGCACGCGCGTATTCTTCCGCCACCCAGGCCGCTTCGGCCCTGGGCAGCGTAAGAACCGGCCTTTCGGCCGGAGGCTCTGCACGCGCGTTCATACCCTCACCCAAGCCCCGGCCACCCCGTCACCCGACGCTTCCTTCCAGCGAAATCGCGACAAGGCTCTGCGCCTCCATCGCGAATTCCATCGGAAGCGTCTGCAACACGTCGCGGACGAAACCGTTGACCACCAGGGCCACGGCCTCTTCCTCGTCCATGCCGCGGCTTCGGCAATAGAAAAGCTGATCGTCATCCACCTTCGATGTCGTGGCCTCGTGCTCCACGCGCGACGAAT
>JAGRDO010000082.1 GCA_020447005.1 Paracoccaceae bacterium | reverse complement strand
TCGACCTGACGCGCCGGGTTCTCGACCATGAAATCTACGGGCTGACCTCGCCGCTTCTGACCACATCGGACGGGCGCAAGATGGGCAAAAGCCAGGGCGGGGCAATCTGGCTGAATGCCGACATGCTCAGCCCGTATGAATTCTGGCAGTTCTGGCGCAACACCACCGATGCCGATGTCGGCCGGTTCATGAAGCTTTATACCGAATTGCCGGTCGAGGAATGCGACCGCCTCGGCGCGCTCGAAGGGTCCGAGATCAACGGCGCCAAGGTCATCCTCGCCAATGAGGTCACCCGGCTTTGCCACGGGGCAGAGGCCGCCGGGGCCGCCGAGGCGACCGCGCGCGAAGTCTTCGAAAAGGGCGGTGTGGGCGACGATCTGCCGACGCTCGAACTTTCGCCCGCCGACGTGGCGGACGGCATCAGCCTTGCGCAGCTGATCGTACGCTCGGGCCTTGCCAAATCCGGCAAGGATGCCAAGCGGCTGATCGCGGAAGGCGGCGCAAGGGTGAATGACGAGGTGGCCGTCGACGCGGGCCAGATGTTCGGCGCAAGCCATTTCGGCACCCCGCTGAAACTGACGGCGGGCAAGAAGCGCCACGCGCTCGTGGTGCTGACCTGACCGACCGGCCACATGCCGGGCCTGCGCGTATCCCCGCGCTCGACATCGCCAAGGCGGCGGCGCTTTTCGGCATGGCCGCCTTTCACCTGACCTACGATCTTCAGCTTTTCGGCTTCCTGCCGCCGGGCACGGTGTCTTCGGGTTTCTGGTATGTCGAGGCGCGGCTGGTCGCGGGCAGTTTCCTTTTCTTCGCGGGGGTCAGCCTCTGGCTCGCGCATGGGGGCGGGTTCCGGCGCGCGGCCTTCCTGCGCCGGCTGGCCACGATCGCCGCCGCCGCCCTTGCGGTGACCGTCGCCACCCGCATCGTCCTGCCCGGCCATTTCGTCTATTTCGGCATCCTGCATTCCATCGCCACGGCCAGCGTGATCGGCGTGCTCGCCCTGCGCCTGCCCGCGCCGATCAACCTTGCGCTTGCGGCGCTGGTGCTCGCCCTCGCGCGGATCGCGCCCCTGCCCGGCTTCGATCACCCCGCCTTCTGGCCGACCGGCCTGTCGCGCACCTATGCCGCCGCCGTCGATTACGTGCCCCTTGTTCCCTGGCTTGCCCCTTTCCTCGCCGGGCTTGGCCTTGCGCGGATCGCCGGCACCGCCGGCCTCTTCGGGCGGCTCGCGCGGCGGCCCGCCCCCGGCCCCATCCTCGCGCGGCTGGCCTGGCTTGGGCGTCACAGCCTTGCGGTCTACCTGATCCACCAGCCCGTGCTCTTCGGCGCGGTCTGGCTTGCCGCCCGATTGCGCGGCTAGCCCCCGCCCGTCGCCCGGAACGTTCCAGGCCCCGCGCTGCGAAGACGGCTTGACCGTTCGCGTATTCCCGCGCATATCGCCGCCATCATGACCGAGCTTTCAAAGATCCGTAACTTCTCCATCGTGGCGCATATCGACCACGGCAAATCCACGCTGGCCGACCGGCTGATCCAGCTGACCGGCACTGTCGCCGAACGCGACATGAAGGCCCAGCTTCTCGACAGCATGGATATCGAACGCGAACGCGGCATCACCATCAAGGCCAACACCGTGCGCATCGAATACCCCGCGCAGGACGGCCAGAAATACATCCTCAACCTGATCGACACGCCCGGCCATGTCGATTTCGGCTATGAGGTCAGCCGCTCCATGCGCGCCGTCGAAGGCTCGCTTCTTGTCGTCGACGCGACGCAGGGGGTCGAGGCGCAGACACTGGCCAATGTCTATCAGGCCATCGACGCCGACCATGAAATCGTCCCCGTCCTCAACAAGATCGACCTGCCCGCCGCCGATCCCGATGCGGTCAAGGCGGAAATCGAGGATGTGATCGGCATCGACGCCAGCCAGGCGATCCCGATTTCGGCCAAGACCGGCATCGGCATCCCCGATGTGCTGGAAGCCATCGTTCACCGCCTGCCCGCGCCCAAGGGCAATGCCGATGCGCCCCTGAAGGCCATGCTGGTCGACAGCTGGTATGACCCCTATCTTGGCGTCGTCGTCATGATCCGCGTCATCGACGGCATGATCCGCAAGGGCGACCGCATCAAGATGATGCAGACGGGTGCTGTCTACGGGGTCGACAAGCTTGCCGTCCTGAAACCGCAGATGGTCGATATCCCCGAACTCGGCCCCGGCGAAATCGGCATCTTCACCGCCTCGATCAAGCAGGTTCGCGACACGCGCGTGGGCGACACCGTCACCCATGAACGCCGCCCGACCGACAAGGCGCTGCCCGGCTTCAAACCGGCGCAGCCCGTGGTCTTCTGCGGCCTCTTTCCCGTCGATGCCAATGATTTCGAACCGATGCGCGACGCCATCGAGAAGCTGGCGCTGAACGACGCCTCCTTCAGCACCGAGCTTGAAACCTCGGCCGCCCTCGGCTTTGGCTTCCGCTGCGGATTTCTGGGGCTTTTGCACCTTGAGGTCGTGCGCGACCGGCTGGAACGCGAATATGACCTCGATCTGATCACCACCGCGCCTTCGGTCGTCTTCAAGCTCCATATGCGCGACGGCGAGGTGCGCGACCTGCACAACCCCGCCGACATGCCCGACCTGACCTATGTCGATCATATCGAAGAGCCGCGCATCAAGGCGACGATCCTCGTGCCCGACGATTACCTTGGCGAGGTGCTGAAGCTCTGTCAGGACCGGCGCGGCATCCAGATGGACCTGACCTATGCCGGTTCCCGCGCCATGGTCGTCTATGACCTGCCCCTGGCCGAGGTCGTGTTCGATTTCTACGACCGGCTGAACTCGATCTCCAAGGGCTATGCCTCCTTCGACTACCAGATCATCGGCATGCGCGAGCGCGATCTC
>JAGRDO010000081.1:49289-49508 GCA_020447005.1 Paracoccaceae bacterium | reverse complement strand
AATGCTTGAAGGTGGTGATGCCTTCGGTCTCGATCACGGTCTTCATGTCGTTGAAAACCTGCTTGCCCCACCAGGTCACGGCCATGTGGTAGCTGTAATCGCAATTCGCCCGGCCCGACTTGTTGTGCCACATCTGCTTGGCGTCGATCAGCCCCTGCCCCTGCCCCGGCAGCACGAAATCGACGACCATCGTCGTGCCGCCCGCAAGGGCCGCGCGGG
>JAGRDO010000081.1:0-49247 GCA_020447005.1 Paracoccaceae bacterium | reverse complement strand
AATAGGTGCCCATGAAGGGCATTTCGAGATGGGTGTGCGGGTCGATCCCGCCCGGCATGACATAGCAGCCGGTGGCGTCCAACTCCTTGTCACCCTTGAGGTTTTCGCCGATCCGGGCGATCTTCCCGCCCTCGATCAGCACATCCGCCTTATAGGTCAGATCGGCGGTGACGATGGTGCCGTTCCTGATGACTGTGGTCATTGTGGTCGTCTCCCTGTGGCTCTACGCAGCCCCGGACTTGATCCGGGGCCTCAGAGAAACGAGACCTCCATCGTCAAGTCGGACCAGTGCGGATTGGTTTCCCGGATCAGTTCGTCTTTCCACGCCCGGCGCCAACGCTTCAATTTCCGCTCGCGCGCGATGGCATCCGGCAAGGTTTCGTGAACCTCGAAGTAAACAAGCTTGCGGATTCGGAATTTCGAGGTGTGCTCGCTGCCGAAGCCGGATTTGTGTTCGGCGACCCGTTTCAGAAGATCGCCCGTCACACCGATGTAGATCGCCGTATTGGACGCGCAACTCATGATGTAGGTGTAAAACGCCATGCGACAGTCGTGGCGCGGAAAGGTTAACGCTTCCTGAACGCAGTCCCGGACTTGATCCGGGACCTCTGCCCGGGCTGGCCGAGAGGTCCCGGATCAAGTCCGGGACTGCGTTGCGATACCCAACGCTCACCCCACGACCTCCGCCGTCTCCAGCACGGCGTGCAGCAGCACATCCGTCCCCGCCGCCGCCCATTCCGGGCTGATCTCCTCGGCCTCGTTGTGGCTCAGCCCATCGACGCAGGGGCACATGATCATGGCGGTGGGCGCCACGTCGTTGATCCAGCAGGCGTCGTGGCCCGCTCCGCTCACGATGTCCATGTGGCTGTAGCCCAGCCGCTCGGCCGCCGACCGCACGGCCTTCACGCACCCCTCGTTGAAGGCGGGCGGGTCGAACTGGCCGACGATCCTGGCATCAAACTCGACACCGATCCCCTCGCAAAGCTTCGGCGCGCGTTCCATGAACTCGGCCACCATCGCGTTCAGCTTCGGCAGGATATGCGTGCGCATGTCGACGGTGAAGACGACGCGGCCCGGGATGATGTTGCGCGAGTTCGGATAGACGTCGATATGGCCGATGGCGCCGACCGCGTTCGGCTGGTTCTTCATCGCGATCTCATGCACCAGTTCGGTGACCAGCGCCAAACCCCGGCCCGCGTTCTTGCGCATATGCATCGGCGTCGATCCGGTATGGCTTTCCTTGCCCGTCACGGTGCATTCAATCCAGCGAAGACCCTGCCCGTGGGTGACGACGCCGATATCCTTGCCCTCGGCCTCCAATATCGGGCCCTGTTCGATGTGGAGTTCAAACAGCGCGTGCATCTTGCGCGCGCCGACCTGTTCGTCACCAACCCAGCCGATGCGCTTCAGCTCATCGCCGAATGTCTTGCCGTCGTGATCCTCACGCTCATAGGCGAAGTCCTGCGTGTGCTTGCCCGCAAAGACGCCAGAGGCGAGCATGGCGGGGGCAAAGCGCGTCCCCTCCTCATTCGTCCAGTTCACCACGACGATCGGGTGTTTCGTTCGGATGCCGAGGTCGTTCATCGTGCGCACGGCTTCCAGCGCGCCCAGAACCCCCAGAACGCCGTCATATTTGCCGCCCGTCGGCTGGGTGTCGAGGTGGCTTCCCATATAGACCGGCAGCGCATCCGGGTCCTCGCCCGCGCGCGTCGCGAACATGTTGCCCATCGTGTCGACGCCCATCGTCATGCCGGCGGCCTTGCACCATTTCTGGAAAAGGTGCCGCCCCTCGCTATCGGCATCGGTCAGGGTCTGGCGGTTGTTGCCGCCCGCCACGCCGGGGCCGATCTTCGCCATCTCCATCAGGCTGTCCCAAAGGCGCGCGGGGTCGATCCTGAGATTCTCTCCGGGGGCGGGCATCGTCATCCTCCTGTCGGGCTTATCCGGGGTCTTGATGCCCCTTGCGGCGACTCGTTTTCTGACCGTATGGTCAGGGTTGAGAGCATCATAACCTGACCAACCGGTCAACGAAAAACTGGAGCACATGTCCGCCCCCGAACGCATATCGAAACGCGATGCCACGCGGCGCGAGAACGAGGCGCGCATCCTGTCGGCGGCCGAAAAGGTTTTTGCCGAGGCGGGCTTTGGCGGGGCGACGATGCAGTTGATCGCCGACATGGCGGGGCTGCCGAAAGCCAACCTGCATTACTATTTCGCGACCAAGGAAGAGCTTTACCGCAAGGTCGTTCAGCAGATTTTCGAGATCTGGCTGCATGCGGCGGACAGTTTCGACAAGGCCCCCGGCCCGGTCGAGGGGATCGGCGCCTATATCGACGCCAAGATGGAAATCTCGCGCCGCCATGCAGATGGCTCCAAGGTCTGGGCCAGCGAGGTGATGCATGGCGCCCCGGTCATTCAGGACTATCTGGAAACGACGCTGCGCGACTGGACAGCGGGGCGCGCGGCCCTCATTCAGAAATGGATCGACGAAGGCAAGATGGCGCCCGTCGATCCCCGGCACCTTTTATACATGCTCTGGGCAACGACACAGCACTATGCCGATTTCGGCCACCAGATCGAAACGCTGAACGGCGGGCGCACCCTGTCCGACACCCAGTGGCGCGCGGCCAAGGCCAGCGTCAAGACCATCATCCTGCGCGGGATCGGTGCCGCCTGATCCCTTTTCGCAAGCAAAAGCGGGATTTCTACCATCTAAAGGACAGGTTGACGCGGCAAACCCCGCACCGGACTGTTTCCCAAAAGAACATATCAAGGGACAGTGCGCACCAGTGGGGCAGTCAAGACTAGACCTGCGCGACAAGCGCTATTTTTTCGGAAGCCGCGCCCGGTTCCTTTATGAACTCATCGGTTGGCAGTTTCGCAACGCGCATCACCTGCGCTTCATGAACTATGGCTATGACGGCCCCCATGCGGCCGGCTTGCCGCCACTCGACCCCGATGACGCGCAGGAACGCTACTGCGTGTCGCTTTATCACGCGGTCGCCGCTCAGACTGACCTTTCCGGGGCGCGGATCCTCGATGTCGGATCGGGACGGGGCGGCGGATTGCGCTTCGTCCACCGGCATCACGGACCGGAAATATCGATCGGTCTGGATCTGGCCGTGCAGGCGGTCAGGTTCTGCAACCGGCTTTACCGCGATACCAAGGGGCTGACATTCCTGCACGGTGACGCAACCGCCCTGCCCTTCGCCGCGGCCGAGTTCGACGCGGTCCTGAATGTCGAAAGCGCCCATTGCTATCCCGACCGCCCCGCGTTTTTTGCCAATGTCGCGCGGGTGCTGAAGCCCGGCGGCACGTTCCTTCATGCCGATTTCACCGCCGCAGGAAGCCCTCCGGACACCGAACTGCAAAAGACCGAAACGGAACTTCGGGCGGCCGGGTTTCGCGATATCACCTTCGCCGATATCACCGACGGGATCGTTCGTGGCCTCGACCGCGACAGTGACCGGCGGCATCGCGAGATCGGCAAGCGTTTTCCCCTTGGGACACGCAAGCTGGCTGCGCTTTGGGCAGGGACGCAAGGCAGCTGGATCTATGAGGATTTCCGCACCGGGCGCCGTAGGTATTTCATGTGCCGGGCTTCGACGAAAGCACGTTCCGCGATAAAACGACGGCCCGATCCGCAAAGGAAACCCGAACTCTGCCCTCTGCCCAGCCTGCATTGAGCCGCAGACCGGGCCGGCGCCCCCTGCGTCGAGTTGGCGTTTGACCTTCCGGTCAAAGTCGCGATAGCTAAACGGCAACCTCTCCAGAACGGGCCTTCTTGTGCAACCGGAACCCACCGCCAACCGTCCTCAGACCCGGATCCAGCGGCGCAACCGGCAGGCCATTCTGGACGCGGCGCTTGATGTCTTTTCCCAGCACGGTTTCAGGGGCGCGACCCTTGACCAGATCGCCGAGGTCGCCGGGCTGTCGAAACCCAACCTGCTTTACTACTTTCCCTCGAAAGAGGCGATCCACGAACAGCTTCTGACCGGGCTTCTCGACATCTGGCTTGATCCCCTGAGAAAGCTCGACCCGAAGGGTGATCCCTTGCGCGAGATTCTGGCCTATGTTCATCGGAAGCTGGAGCTTAGCCGCGATTACCCCCGTGAAAGCCGGCTTTTCGCCAATGAAATCCTGCAGGGCGCGTCCCGGATCGAACGCGTGCTTGCGACGGTGCTGCGCGACCTTGTCGACCGAAAGGCCCGTGTCCTTATGAGATGGATGGAGGAGGGGCGGATTGCCGCGCTGCCGCCGCATCACCTCATTTTCTCGATATGGGCGCTGACCCAGCACTATGCCGATTTCGACGTGCAGGTGCGCGCGGTGCTTGGGCCGGGGCATGATCCCTATGCCGAAGCGGACGCGTTTCTCGAAACGCTGTTTCGCCGGCTGCTGGCCATTTAGGGCGCGTTTTCCGGCCGCTTGCAGTCAAGGCTGAATTGCGCAACGCCGGTATCGCCGGGTATTTTTGCAACCATCGAATTCGCGATGACGCGGCAGCCCGATACCTGTGCCGCCGCCGCCGCCATCAGCGCCGGGACCGGCCGGCGCTCGGACCGGCGAAGATAGCCCATGCGCACGACCTCGGCCCGGCTCGTGTCGTGGAAGACGACGAACCGGATGCCGCCAAGTTCGGCCTCGCCGCGCGTCGCGCCGAAGAACCCGGGCGACGGGCTGACGCAGCCGGTCATCGCGGCAAGAAGGGCCAGACATGCGCAAGGACGTCGGATCATGCCACAGGGTGATGTTCATGTGGTTAAGAACCGGTTAACGCGACCGCGCCGCCGTGGCTTGCGGACGGTTGCAGAGAGCCGGGAGAGGCGATAGATCGCGCCGCCATGGACCGCTCAGACCCGAACAGCCGCAATTTCTACGGGCGCCGCCACGGCAAGACCTTGCGTGACGCGCACAAGGCCTATCTGGCCGAGGATCTGGGCCGGCTGGTGCCCAAAGGCATCTTTCCCGCCGAAAACCCCGATCGCCACCCGATCGACCCCGCGGCGATTTTCGGCGACGGGCGCGAGATCTGGCTGGAAATCGGGTTCGGGGGCGGGGAACACCTCGTCCATATGGCCGCGGCGAACCCGGAAATCGGCCTGATCGGCTGCGAGCCCTTCATCAACGGCGTGGCAATGCTTCTGGGCAAGCTGCGGGCGGCCGGGGTGACCAATGTCGCCATCTATCCCGGTGACGCGCGCGATCTTTTCGACGTTCTCCCCGATGCCTGCCTGTCGCGGGCGTTTCTTCTATATCCCGATCCCTGGCCAAAGACGCGCCACCATCGCCGCCGGTTCGTGACCCCCGATCATTTGCGCCCGCTGGCCCGGGTTCTGACCCCGGGCGCCGAGTTCCGGCTGGCCTCGGATATTCCCGATTACCTGCGGCAGGCGCGCAAGGAACTGCCCGTGGCGGGTTTCGATCCGGTCGCCGATACCGCCCGTGCATGGGACGGCTGGATTTCGACCCGCTATGAGAAAAAGGCCCTAAGGGAAGGGCGCGCGCCGCATTACCTGACCTATCGGCGGCGTTGAACCCGCCCGCTGGCACGGGGGCCGCCACCCCGGACTGAGTATTTGCGCCGGGAAGATGCAGCAGGGCATGGACCGTCTTCGGCGCTTGCGCTATCAGCGGAGCGGATCAGAAGAGGGAGCAGCGCATGTCCGGCCATGGTGAAGCGATACCGATGACGGCGCGACAATCGGGGCCGTTGAAAGGCCGCGCCGATGTGCCGGGCGACAAGTCGATTTCCCATCGCGCGCTGATTCTCGGCGCGATGGCGATCGGCGAAACGCAAGTGTCCGGCCTGCTGGAAGGTCAGGACGTTCTGGACACCGCGGCGGCGATGCGCGCCTTTGGCGCCGAGGTCATCCGGCATGGCGAAGGCGCGTGGTCGGTGCACGGGGTTGGCGTTGGCGGGTTCGCCGAGCCGGCCGATGTCATCGATTGCGGCAACTCCGGCACCGGGGTCCGGCTGATCATGGGGGCGATGGCGACAACGGCGATTTCCGCGACCTTCACCGGCGATGCCAGTTTGAACAAGCGGCCAATGGGGCGTGTCACCGATCCGCTGTCGCTTTTCGGGACGCAGGCCTATGGGCGCCGCGGCGGGCGTCTGCCGATGACCGTGCTCGGTGCCGCCGATCCGGTTCCCGTCCGCTACGCGGTGCCGGTGCCATCCGCACAGGTGAAATCCGCCGTCCTTTTGGCGGGGCTGAACGCGCCCGGCCAGACCGTCGTGATCGAGAAAGAACCGACGCGCGATCATTCCGAACGCATGTTGCGCGGCTTTGGCGCCGAACTGACCGTCGAGAAGACCGGGGAGGGCCAGGTCATCACCCTGACCGGCCAGCCGGAACTGAAACCCCAGCGGGTTGCGGTCCCTCGCGATCCCTCCTCGGCGGCCTTTCCGGTCTGCGCGGCGCTGATCGTCGAAGGCTCGGACATCCTCGTGCCCGGTGTCAGCCAGAACCCGACGCGCAACGGCCTTTACACCACACTTGTCGAGATGGGGGCGGATATCGAATTTCTCGACCCGCGCGAGGAAGGCGGCGAACCCGTGGCGGATCTGCGCGTCCGGGCATCGTCGCTGAAGGGGATCGAGGTGCCCGAGGCGCGCGCGGCCAGCATGATCGACGAATATCCGGTCCTGTCGGTGGTCGCGGCCTTTGCCGAGGGCAAGACCGTGATGCGCGGGGTCAAGGAATTGCGGGTCAAGGAAAGCGACCGGATCGATGCGATGGCGCGCGGGCTTGAGGCATGCGGCGTGCGGATCGAAGAGGAAGAGGATGTGCTGATCGTCCATGGCATGGGCGCAGGCGGCGTGCCCGGCGGGGCGAGGACGAAATCGCATCTCGACCATCGCATCGCGATGAGTTTTCTGGTTCTGGGGCTTGCCACGAAACAGCCGGTCAGCGTCGATGACGGCAGCCCCATCGCGACCTCTTTTCCTGTGTTCGAACCGCTCATGGCAGGGCTTGGGGCCCGGATCGAGCGGGCCAACCGGTGAGGCCGGCTGCGCCCCTGCGGCTGGCGGCCTATCTGGCCGCGGCCGTCACAGGCGGGGTCATGCTGGTCCACACCATGCCGGAACTGCGCCAGCTTGCCGCCGGTCAGCCGCCCTTCGACTTGCGCTGGTACGGCTATGGCGCGGATGAAGCGCGGGGCTATCTCATGGCGCTCGGAACGACCGGGCGCGACTACTATCTGACCGTGCAGCTACGTATCGATACGGTGTTTCCCTCTCTGGCGTTCCTTGCCGCGATGGCGGCGATCACGGGTCTGGCCACCGGATGGCGGCGCAGCCTTCTGATCGGCATCGCGGCCTGCGAGACCGTCGTGGATTATCTGGAGAATGCCGCCATCGCCGCGATGCTTCGCGCGGGGCCGGACATGCCGGACCCCGGACAGGCCGAACGGGCCGGGATGCTGACCCAGATGAAATTCCTGCTGGTCCTTGCCGTCGCACTTCCCCTTGGGGCGATGATCCTGTCGCGGTGGCGGCGCAGAACGGGGCAGCCCACATGAACATGCTCGACATCGGCGGCACCTGCCTTCACTGGCGCGAAGACGGCGACAGGGGCGGCCTGCCCGTGGTTTTCGCCAATTCGCTTGGCACCGACCTGCGGATGTGGGACGCGCTGGTGCCGCTGATGCCCGAGGGGCTGCGGATCATCCGGTACGACCTGCGCGGTCACGGGCTGTCGGATTGTCCGGCGGGCCCCTATTCGATGGGGGCGATGATCCGCGACGCCGAGCGGCTTCTGGACGCGCTTGCACTGCGTGACTGCGTCTTCGTCGGCCTCTCGGTCGGCGGTCTGATCGCGCAGGGGTTGGCGGTCAAACGGCTGGATCTGGTGCGGGCGATGGTCTTGTCGAACACGGCGGCGAAGATCGGCACCGCCGCGATGTGGGAGGCCCGCATCGCCGCGATCCGTTCCGGCGGGATCGAAGCGGTCGCGGACGCGATGATGGAACGGTGGTTTTCGCGCGGGTTTCAGGCGCGCCCCGCGATGCGCGCCTATCGCCACATGCTGACCCGCCAGCCGGTCGAGGGCTATTGCGGTGTTGCCGCCGCGATTTCGGGAACCGATTTCATCACGCCGACATCGGGCCTGCGCCTGCCCACACTGGTGATTTCGGGGTCCGACGACGGTGCCACCCCGCCCGATCTGGTGCGCGAAACCGCAGCACTGATCCCCGGCGCGCGGTTCGAGATGATGCGCGGCGTCGGGCATCTGCCCCCGGTCGAGGCGCCGCAGGCCTATGCAGAGCTTCTGACCGGCTTTCTTGCGTCGATCGGGCATCTTTAGCCGATGGCGCATTTTCTGTTGATCCATGGGTCATGCCACGGCGCCTGGTGCTGGCACGAGGTCATCCCGCTCTTGGAGGCGGCCGGTCACAAGGTTCGCGCCATCGATCTTCCCGCCCACGGGGCGGACGACACCCCGGCTTCGGATGCGACGCTGTCGCTTTACGCCGATGCGATCCTGAACGCCGCCGAAGACCGGGTTCATCTGGTCGGCCATTCCGCGGCGGGGTTCCCGATCACCCTTGCCGCCGAGCGCGCACCCGACCGGATCGCGCGGTTGATTTACCTCTGCGCCTATGTCCCGAAACCCGGAATGTCGATGATCGACATGCGCCGCGCGGGGCCAAGACAAACCCTGACGGGCGTCGTCCATGCCGATCCGGGCGGCATCACCTATCGCGTCGATGCAGATGGCGCACGCAGATGCTTTTACCATGACTGTGACGACAGCGCGGTAGACTTCGCCCTGCAAAGGCTTTGCCCGGAACCCATCATGCCGCAATCGACGGTGTTGCCGCCCTTGCAGCGTTGGTCATCGGTCGAAAAGCACTATCTGCTATGCGAGGATGACCATACGATCCCGCCGGAATACCAGCATCGGATGAGTGCCGAATTCCCCGCCGAGACCGTCCACCCGCTGCCTTGCGGGCATTCGCCCTTCTTTGCCGTACCGCGCCTTCTGGCCGCGCATCTTGATGCCATCGCGGCCGGGGGGGCCTACCGGCCCGCGTAATCGCCCCCGAGCGCGGACCCGACAGCGCCGGCAATCACGCCCTCGCAATACTGCGCAAGCGCCTTGCGGTCGGCAAAGGCATCGACCGCGACCGGGTCGTGAAATTCCACCCGTACCGAGCCCTGCCGCCATGACGAAAGAACCTTCATCAGGTGCGGGGCAAACTCCATCTCGGCCCACCAGCCGTAAAACCGCGGGTCACGCCCCTTTGGGGCGCGATAGGCAAGACTGACCGGCTGGATCTGCATGACATGATCCAGACCATGGCTGTAAAAGGCGGCAAAGAGCGTCGGTTTGAAGGGCAGCACCCGCAACCCGTCGGTCGATGTCCCCTCGGGGAAGAACAGCAACCGGTGACCGGCGCGGATCCGGGTTTCGAACAGCGCCTGCTGCGCGCGGGCCTGACGGGGATCCCTTGTGATGAAGACGGTTCCCGTCGCCGATGCAAGCCAGCCGATCAGGGGCCAGCGCGCCACTTCGGCCTTCGAGACGAAGTAAACCGCCTGGCAGGCGTTAAGCGCGAAAATATCGAGCCATGAGGCATGGTTGGAGACGACCGCCCCCTGCCCCGTCGCCGGCTTTCCCTTCACCGTCACCGAAATGCCGATGATCCGCAGTGACCCGCGGCACACAGCGCGCGTGATCCAGGGCGTAACCGGCCGGTCCGCCCCGAAAAGCGGCCGTTCGAACACCCGGACGACCAGCAGAACCCCAAGACCGCCGAAAACCAGCAGCGACATCAACAGGCCACGCGCCGCCGCGATCACCGCCCCGGCCGGACCGATCCTGATCCGCTCCTCGGGCGTCGTTTCGCGCCACGTCGTCACGCGGTGCCCTTGTGCTTGCGTGTATAGAACGACCTGTGCCTCTGGCTCATCGCCGCCGTATCCATCAGAAGGCAGACATCGGTGGTGTTGAAGCCATGGTCGACATAGGCACCTTCGCCCACGAAACCGCCCAGCCGAAGATAGGCCTTGATCAATGCGGGCATCGCCTCCATCGCGGCATTCCGCTCAAGCCGGTCGTCGGGAACCAGATCCATCGCTATGTCATTCGGGGCAAGGGCGCGCACCCGCAATTCGGGCGGGGCCAGATGATGGTGATGAAGCCATGACAGCGGCATTTCCAGCGCCTTCACATCGGTGCCGTGAAAACTGGCCACGCCGAACAGGATCTCGATCCCGTTGTTCAGAACGTAATTCGCCAGCCAGTTCCACATCACAAGCATCGCCGCGCCGCCACGATAGTCCTCATCGACGCAGGACCGGCCCAGCTCCAGAAGCCGCCGCCCGGACCGTTTCAGCGCCGTAAGATCGTATTCGTCGTCGCAATAGAACCGGCCGGCCTCGGCCGCACGGTCATCGCGCAGCAGGCGGTAGACCCCGACGACGTGATCCAGCCTGCCCGCGTCCCGGCACGGGTCCACCAGAATGAGGTGATCGTTGAACGGGTCGAAATGGTCGCGTTCCAGCCGGTTCGCATGGTCGACCATCGCGCCACCGCCCCCCTTCAGCTCCTCGACGAATACCCGGTACCGCAGGCGCTGTGCTGCCAAAAGGTCCGCCTCGTCTTCGGCTATGCGGATTTGCAGCGACGACGTGTCGATGGTCATGGTCAGTTATACTTGCCCTGACAGGGGTTGATCGAGGCGTTAATTAGGTGGCCGGGCCGGATATTGCAACAAACCGATGCCGGACCGAGATTGACTCTCGCTTTGGTTGTGTTAGCGTTTCTGGCGCACGCATGGTGCCACCGCGCCTCTGTCAACCCTCAGAACTTGTGACCAGATCCAATTCCACCCGCCGACCATCGATGACGACCTTTCCCGCATGTTCGAAGTTTACGGTGATTTTGTATCCGATACGTGACTGGACCTGCCCAAGTCCCCAATCGGTGTTTCCGGGATGGCGCACAAGCATACCCGGTTCCAGTATATCGTTCATGGTTTGAACCCTTCCAAGACAGGACGACTCTCGCGTATGGACCATCCCGACCTGGCCGCAATGATCGGATCCCGCATCTGCCACGACCTTATCAGCCCAATCGGCGCAATCGGCAACGGGATGGAGCTTTTGACGATGTCGGGAAGCCAGCTTGGCCCCGAAATCGCACTGATCTCGGAAAGCGTTTCGAACGCAAACGCACGGATCCGGTTTTTCCGCATTGCATTCGGATCGGCCAAGCGGGGGCAAACCGTCGCGAGAAGCGAAATTCTCTCCACCCTTTCCGATATGACCGTCGGCAGCCGCCTGTCGCTGCGCTGGAAGGTTGCGGGCGATCGGGATCGTGTGGATGTCAAATGCGCGTTCCTGGCCCTGCAATGCATGGAATCGGCGCTGCCCTATGGCGGCGAGGTCACGGTCGATGCCGACGGCGATGGCTGGACGATTGCCGCCGATGCCGCGCGGACCATGATCAATCCGGAATGCTGGGCCCTTCTTGACGGCTCCGGCGACGCGTCGGCCCTTGTCCCGGCTCAGGTACAATTCGCGCTTTTGCCGCGAGAACTGGCGCGCGACGGCCGCCGGGCACATGTCAAACGCAGCGAAACCCGGATTTCGATCAGTTACTGAGACCGGCAGCCGACACAGGTCAGGGCCGCCGCATCGATCGCAAGCCGTGCATCCCCGATGCAGTCCCCGCAACCGATGCAATAACCGTATTCGCCGGTATCCATGCGTTCCAGCGCCGCCAGAAGGCGCGCGCGCCGCTGGCCGCGCCGCGCCTCGACCGCCGCGGCCATCGCCTGCGCCTGCATCGCGTCCATCCGGCTCAGCCGTCCGACACTTTGCTGGTCAAGCGCCACCGGCCTGCGATCGCTTTCGGATGCCGCGCTCGCCTCTGACAGCTCACCCAGCTCCGCGAGGATCTTCGGACGGTATCGGCGGTGCCGCTCATCGTCCTCGGGCGCGCTCACGCCCGTGTCGCCCCGTCGCCGGTTACAAGGTATTTGAAGCTGGTCAGCTGCTCGGCACCCACGGGTCCGCGCGCATGCATCTTTCCCGTGGCGATGCCGATTTCGCCGCCCATCCCGAATTCGCCCCCGTCAGCGAACTGGGTCGAGGCGTTGCGCATCAGGATCGCACTGTCGAGCCGGGCAAAGAACCGCTCCGCAACCCCGTCATTCTCGGTCAGGATCGCTTCGGTATGGGACGAGCCATAGCGGCGGATATGGTCGATGGCGCCATCGACGTCATCGACCACCCTGGCGGCAATGATCATGTCAAGGAATTCGCGGCCAAAATCCCCGGCGCTGGCGGGTTTGCTTCCCGAAAGCCCCTCGGCGCGAACCTCCACCCCGGCCGCGATCAGATCGTCAACGATCTGCTGGCCAAGCGTCGCGGCGATCTCGCGATGCACAAGCAGACACTCGGCCGCGCCGCAGATGCCGGGCCGCCGGGTCTTGGCGTTCAGAACCACCGCCCGTGCCTTTTGCGGATCCGCATCCTTGTCGACATAGACATGGCAAATACCCTCAAGATGGGCAAAGACCGGCACCCGCGCCTCGGCCTGCACCAGACCGACCAGCCCCTTGCCGCCCCTCGGCACGATCACGTCGATATGCTCGACCATCCGCAGCATCTCGGTTACCGCGGCCCTGTCGCGCGTCGGCACAAGCTGAATAGCGGCCTCGGGCAGACCGGCCTGCCGCAAGCCCTCGATCAGACAGGCATGGATGGCACGGCTGGAATGGAAACTTTCAGAGCCTCCGCGCAGGATCACGGCATTGCCGGCTTTCAGACACAGCGCCCCCGCATCCGCCGTCACGTTCGGGCGGCTTTCATAGATGACGCCGACAACACCCAGCGGCGTGCGGACCCGTTTGATATGCAGGCCCGTCGGCCGGTCCCATTCGGCGATGACCTCTCCCACCGGATCCTTTTGCCCGGCGACCGAGCGCAGCCCGTCAACGATGCCGCGAATACGGGCCTCGTCCAGCGTCAACCGGTCCATCATCGCCGGGCTCAGCCCTTTTTCGCGGCCATGATCAAGGTCGCGGCCATTCGCCTCGATAATCGCCGCGCGCGCCGCCCAGACCGCATCCGCCGCCCCGGTCAGGGCCGCACGCTTGCGGTCTGCCGCAGCAAAGGCCAACTCGGCGGCGGCGGCACGTGCCGCGCGCCCGATCCCGGACATCACTTCCGAAATGCGCGCCATGTCCTTCATGCAAGGTCCCTCTTCTTCATGGCCCAAATACCCGCGCCGCAGGCTTGGCCCGTCAGGGCCAAAACTCATAGCGCCATGTCATCGCGGTGAACCATCGGCCCGCGACCGGCATAGCCGAGAATAGCCTCGATGTCACCCGAACGCCGACCGGCAATCGCCATCGCCTCGCCCGCCGAATAGCGCACCAGCCCCTTGGCAAGCGCCTCGCCCGCGGGGCCGAGGATCGCAACCGGATCGCCGCGTTCGAAGCGGCCCGTCACGCGCGTCACACCGGCGGGCAGCAGCGACTTGCCGGACCGCAGCGCCACCACGGCGCCCGCGTCCAGATGCAGCTCGCCCCTGGGCTTCATGGCCGCGATCCAGCGCTTGCGGGCAAGCTGAGGCGTGCCCTCGGGCAGGAACCAGGTCGCGGTGGAACCGCCGCCCAGCACCGACAGCGGTCTGAGGACCGAGCCTTCCACAATCGCCATCGCACAGCCGCCCGCGACGGCGGTCTTGGCCGCCATCACCTTGGTTTTCATCCCGCCCTTCGACAGGCCCGAGACGCCATCGCCCGCCATCGCCTCGATGTCCGGCGTGATCTTTTCCACGATGCCAATGTGTTGCGCAGCGGGGTTGATCTTGGGATTGTCGGTGTAGAGCCCGTCCACATCGGACAGAAGCACCAATTGGTCCGCCCCGACCGTCACCGCGATCTGAGCGGCCAGCCGGTCATTGTCGCCAAAACGTATCTCATCAGTTGCCACCGTGTCATTCTCGTTCACGATCGGCACGACGCCAAGCGACAGAAGCGTTTCCATCGTTGCGCGCGAATTCAGATAGCGTCGCCGGTCCTCGGTATCTTCCAGCGTCACCAGAACCTGACCGGCGGTCAGGTCATGCGGGGCCAGGACCTCTTCATAGGCGCGGGCAAGCCTGATCTGCCCGACCGAGGCCGCCGCCTGGCTCTGATCAAGGCTGAGCGCGCCTTTCGGCAGGCCGAGAACGCCCCGGCCAAGGGCGATGGAGCCCGATGAGACGAGGATCACATCCGTGCCGCGCGCCTTGGCCTGGGCCACGTCTTCGGCCAGCGCGGCCAGCCAGTCACGGCGCAAACCGCCCGCCGGATCGACAAGAAGCGCCGAGCCGATCTTGACCACCAGCCGCCTTGCCGCGGCGATATCCGGCGTCACGGCCGCCACGGCTGATCGTCCTCCGGCCCGGCCTCTTTCCGCGTCGTTGCGATGATCTTCCAGAGCGCGCGCAACACGTCCTGAACCCCTTCGCCCGAAACACCGGACATCAGATGCACCGGCGCGCCCGCCGCCTTTTCAAGACTGCGCCGGCGGTTGGCGAGGGTCTTTGCATCCAGCGCGTCGATCTTGTTCAGCGCCGTGATCCGCGGCTTGGCCGCAAGATCGGGCGAATAGGCCTCCAACTCTGTCAGAATCGTCTTGTAATCTTTTGTTATCGTTGAAGATGTTCCATCGACAAGGTGAAGCAGGACCGAACAGCGTTCGACATGGCCAAGGAACATGTCGCCAAGGCCCCGCCCTTCGGACGCGCCCTCGATCAGGCCCGGAATATCGGCCATGACGAATTCGCGGCCATCAACGCCCACGACCCCGAGATTGGGGACAAGCGTGGTGAAGGGGTAGTCGGCGATCTTGGGTTTGGCGTTGGAGACGGCCGCAAGGAACGTCGATTTGCCGGCATTGGGCAGGCCGAGAAGGCCCGCGTCGGCGATAAGTTTCAGGCGCAGCCAGATCGTCCGCTCGACCCCTTCCTGCCCGGGATTGGCGCGGCTCGGCGCACGGTTGGTCGAGGATTTGAAGCGCAGGTTGCCCCAGCCGCCATTGCCGCCCTGGGCAAGCAGGATGCGCTGGCCGACCTCGGTCAGATCGGCGATGATCGTTTCCTCGTCCTCATCGATGATTTCGGTGCCCACAGGCACCTTGAGGACGATATCGTCGCCCGTCTTGCCGGTGCGCTGGCTGCCCATGCCGGGCTGGCCGGACCTGGCGAAGAAGTGCTGCTGATAGCGGAAATCGATCAGCGTGTTCAGCCCCTCGACCGCCTCGGCCCAGACCGAACCGCCATTGCCGCCATCGCCGCCATCCGGCCCGCCGAATTCGATGAATTTCTCGCGCCGGAACGACACGCAGCCCGCGCCGCCGCCGCCGGAACGGATATAGACTTTGGCGAGGTCGAGGAACTTCATGGGGTCGCTTTCCTAGGGATCGTGTGGCGATAGCTTGTGGCGGCGGTTTTCGCAAGGGCGGCGCGGTCGGCGGTGCACCGGCAAAACGCATGGCAGGGGCGCGCGGAGGGTCGGGTGTTCGGCCTTGGCTGCGCCTCGGCCGACCCGCCGGGAGGGCGCTGCCCTCCCGGACCCTCCCGGGGTATTTTCGCAATGAAGAAGGGGGCGAAGTCTGTGGTTGCCGCGAAAGCGGGGGTGCGATGATGCGACCGCAATGTCGCTTATGCCGCATCCGCGATCATCGCCACACCCCGCGCGTCTTTCACCCCATCTTGCGCAGATAGGTCCAGGTCGGCGCGGTGGCGCCGCGGGCGACCGAGAAAGCTTCGGCATCGCCGAGATATTCGAAGCCGCAATTGGTCAGGACGCGGGCCGAGCCCGGATTGTCCTGAAAGACCTCGGCAAAGAGCGTGCGGGCGCGATGGGGATTGGTCGCAACGATGGCCGCGACGGCTTCGGACGCGTAACCGGTGTTCCAGAAAGCGGGGGCGACCCAATACTTGATCTCGCTCTGTTCGCGGTCCATCCGCGTCAGGCTGACAAGGCCAAGCACATCGGGATGGCCAAGTTCGGACCCGTCCAGCACCCAGATATCCTCGCCCTTGCCGTCGGCAAGCACACGGGCCACGAAGGCCTCGGTGACGCCGGGCGGCAGAGGATGGGGAACGGTGCGCGTCCCCTCGGCCACACGCCGGTCGGCGGTGTACATCTCGATGAGACCCGCATCCGACATCCGCAAGGGACGCAGGACAAAACGTTCGGCCGCCAGCGCGGGCTGGACGACGATCGGTTCCTGGATCACTGACCCTTCCTCCTCCTCAACGAATGGCAAGGACCCCGGCCGCCCTTCCGGCCAGGCCCCTCCCGACACTCGCAAAGCGGCGCGCGGCCATTGCGGCCGCCTTGGGCGCCACGCTGCTCGATACAGTCCAATTGGGGCGCGAGCGTGACCGGATCAAGCATGCCCCGTCAAAACGCACCGTAATCAATCTCATCATTGCCTCGGTGAAACCGTACATTGGCAAACTCCTGCCCGAAAAAGCGAAGGGACCGGCCTTTCAGCCGGTCCCCATCTACAATCCGATTGTAAAGGTTCGGCTTACTCGGCTGCCTCCGCCACGGGGAGAACCGAAATAAAGGTGCGGCCCTTGAGACCTTTCCTGAAGGTCACGCGGCCTTCGGCGGTCGCAAAGATCGTGTGGTCACGGCCCATGCCGACGCCTTCGCCCGGCCACCAGGTGGTGCCGCGCTGGCGCACGATGATGGCGCCGGGCTGTGCCGCCTGACCGCCGAAAAGTTTCACGCCGAGACGGCGGCCGGCCGAGTCGCGACCGTTGCGGGAGGAACCGCCTGCCTTTTTATGTGCCATGGGGTGTTACTCCTTCGCTTCCGCCGCGGCCTTCTTGGGCGCGGCTTTCTTGGCAGGGGCGGCCTTGGCATCAGCCTTCTTGGCCGGGGCCTTCTTTTCGGCCTTTTCCGCCGGGGCCGCATTGTTATGCGCGGCGACGCGGGCGGCATGGGTGCCGATGGCTTCCTTCACGCCCGACTTTTCCGCGCCTGAGGCAAGGATGTCGGTGACGCGCAGAAGCGTCAGCTTCTGGCGGTGGCCGCGGGTGCGCTGCGACGAGTGCTTGCGGCGGCGCTTCCAGAAGGTGATGACCTTGTCGGCCTTGATGTCGTCGATGACTTCGGCCTGCACGGCGGCACCCTTGACGAGCGGCGCGCCCAGAACCGGCTTATCGCCGCCGATCATGAGAACTTCGTTGAACTGGACTTTGTCACCAGCGGCGGCTGCGATCAGTTCGACGCGGAGCACATCGCCCGCCTGAACCTTGTATTGCTTGCCACCGGTCTTGAGGACCGCAAACATGGGTCTTTCCTTTGTTTCATCCGCGCCCTGTGGCCCCGGATCGCTCCGGCGTTTTTTTGGGTTTCCCCGCCTCGGGCAGCGCGCCCCTTTCGGGACGTCATTGCCAAATATTGAATCCCGGCCGGGCCGAAAGACCCGCCGGGATGCGGGCTTATGGTTCATGGGCGCGTGGAAGTCAAGCGCCCGACACGAAAACGGCCCGCGGTCCGGCGAGTATTTGCGGGGTCGCGATCCCTAGCGTTCAGGTGTCGGATATTTCCTGGCCGGGCTTCGGTTCCTCGGCCGTCTCGCCCTTGCGATGCGCGTCGGAAAACCGGTTTGTCAGGGCAGCTTCAAGTTCGCGGTTCAGCGCACGGGCGCGCGCAATGTAGGCTTCGTTCTTTTCGGTGGGGATGTCGGGCCGCCAGACCCGCGCCAGCTCGCGCACGGCGGATCGATCGAGATCGTAGAAGAGCTTTTCAAGCTCGCCGGCCTCGTACTTGCTTAGCCCCGCATTTTCAAGGACATAGCGCCCGACCCGCAGGCTCGCGTCGAAATATTCCCGCACGATGTCATCCGCCCCGGCGCGATAAAGCTGAAAGACATGCTCGCGGTCGCGCGCGCGGGCGATGATGTGAAGATCCTCGCGCTGGCGGCGCGCATAGCGGACAAGGTGGATGGCGGCATCGCGATCGTCGAGCGCCACGACAAGCACCCGCGCATCGGCCAGCCCGGCAGCTTTCAGAAGCTCGGGCCGGGTCGGGTCGCCGACATAGCCCTTGAAGCCGAACTGGCGCAGAAGCTGGATCACCTTCAGATCGTGGTCGAGCACGATGGTCTTCAGACCCGACATGGTCACCATCCGGTTCACCACCTGACCGAAACGCCCGACCCCGGCGATGATGATCGGCTGGGCCTCATCGATCTCATCGGCTTCCGCTTCGCTTTTTTCATCCACCATCCGGCGCGCGATCAGATCGTGCAGGATGAAGAAAAGCGGCGTGATGAACATCGACAGGGCGATGACCAGCAGCAGGGTTTCCGAAAGCGCATCCGGCAATATCCGCTGCTTGACCGCGAAGGCCGAAAGGACGAAGCCGAATTCACCCGCCTGTGCCAGCCCGAGCGTGAAAAGCCACCGGTTCCGGCCCTGCAACTTGAACGGGATCGCGATCAGATACAGGACCAGACCCTTTGCGATCATCAAAAGCAGCGTCAGGCCCAGAAGCCGTATCGGTTCGCGCATCAGAAGATCGATATTGATGCCGGCGCCGACGGTGATGAAGAACAGCCCCAGCAGCAGGCCCTTGAAGGGCGCGATGTCGGATTCCAGCTCGTGCCGGAACTCGGAGTTGGCCAGAACCACACCGGCAAGGAACGCGCCGAGCGCGGGCGAGAGGCCGACAAGAAGCATCAGCGAGGCGATGGAAACGACGATCATCAGCGCCAGAGCCGTATTCACTTCGCGCAGCCTTGCCCGGTGGACGAAGGAATAAAGCGGCCGGACGACATAATGGCCGGCAAGGACCGTGGCCGCGACCGCGCCCAGCGTCACGAATGTGACACCCCATGCCGGAAGGCCTTGCAGGAAATCCAGCGTCGCATGATTCTCGCTCGCCTGCGCGCGCGCCAGTGCCCGCGCCCCCGGCAGCGCCAGAAGCGGCAAGAGCGCAAGGATCGGGATGACCGCGATATCCTGCATCAGAAGAACGGAAAAGGTGCTGCGCCCGCCCGCCGTCTGCATCAGCCGCTTTTCCGACAGGGTCTGAAGCACGATCGCGGTGGACGACAAGGACAGGATGATGCCGAGCGTCAGCGATATCCGCCAGCTTTGATGCAGCGCAAGCGCGCAGCCGGTGACCACAAGGGTCGTGACGATCAGCTGAAGCCCGCCCAACCCGATCAATCGGTCGCGCATCTGCCAGAGCGCCTTTGGCTCCAGCTCCAGACCGATGAGAAACAGCATCATCACAACGCCGAATTCGGCGAAATGCTGCAGGTCGCGGGTCTCGGATCCGACAAGGCCGAAGATCGGCCCGATCACGATCCCGGCGACCAGATAGCCAAGCACCGACCCAAGGCCAAGACGCGACGCCACGGGCACGGCGACCACAACGGCGATCAGGTAGAGCGAGGCTTGAAAAAGGAAACTTTCCATTCAATCTTTCAACATGTTCCGGGTGTTCGGCACCCGATGGACCAGGTGGGTAACGGGGCAACCTGCCTGACGTTTTCCCTGACGATCTGGCCCTGCAGCCGGGCGACGCCGGGGTGGCCCGGCAGGACCTGATGAAGAAGGCGGTTCAGGACCGAAAAGTTCAGCGTGCCCCCCAATTCCTGCGCGGTCAGATATGTGTCGTTTTGCAGCGCGGTCAGAAGTCGCGTGTCGACGTCGTCCAGCGTCATGCGCAAATCATTCATGATAGCTCCAGTATAGCGCGCGGTTTTCGCACGTAAACCAAGGCACTTGGCCAATTGCCCGCAAAACTTGAATAAATGACGCCGATGTGTTGACCGCGCGCCCGCCGCGCCCGGGCGTCCGCCGGCGCCCGGATTGCGGCGTGATGCCAAAGCCCGGTGGCGGAACGCAGGGGGGATGCCCCGGGGCGCCGCCTTTCGGAACCGCTACTGAATGTTCAGCGTATAGGTCTTGCCGTTCTTGACATAGCTGAGCGTGCTGTCGCCGATCGCGGCCACCTTGCCGCCGTCGAATGTGTCACCGACCTTCAGCTTGATCATCCGGCCGTTGGACATCCGGATCAGCGCACGCCGGCTGGAGGACGACCCGAACACCCCGATAAGATTGGTGTCGCCCAGCTTCAGCGCGTTCTTGACCGTCGCCTGCCGCGAAACGGTCACGGTCGTGGGGATGTTCGGCATGGCCGAAACCGGCTCGGGTTCATCGACTTCGGCAGACGGGGCGGCGGATGCGGTGGCTTCCGGCTGCGGATCGGCAATGGCCGGGGCAGCGGCGGCGACGGCAGCGGCGACCGAGCGGGCCAGATCATCCGGCCGGGCCGCCGGGCGGCGCGAAGAGGCGACAGCCAGGGTACTGGCCTTTGCCATCGCTTCCGCGGCGGCGGCCGCAGCGGCGGCGGCCTTTTCGGCTTCGGCGCGCCTGCGTTCGGCCAGCGCCACGACCGAGGCCGGCCGCGCCTTCGGCTTTTTCGCCGCATGGGCCGGGTCAACGGGCGGGGGCACGTCGCTGGCCGCTCCGCTTTCCGCCAGCGCGGCCGCTTCCTGCGCGGCCGGGTCGTTCAGGGATGCGTCATCCGGGCCCGGATCGGTGCCCGGCGCGGGTTCGGGCGCGGCTGGCAGGGCGCTGCCCGGTCGCGGTTTTGGCACCACGGGCGGGCGTCCGGCGTAAAGGGTGACCCTGCCGGGAAGGATCACCCCCTCGGGTGTCGGCAGGATCAGCCCGTCGGCACCGTATTCATAGACCGTCCCGTAAGGCGGCGGAGCCAGCGGGGCTGCGGGTGCCGCATCACCGGGGTCTGCCGAAGGAACCGGGAGTGCCGACTGGCCCGCGGCTGGCGACTGTGCCGCAGGCACCATGGTCAGCGCGGGCGCTCCGGCGGCATCAGGCTCTGGCATCGTTTCTTCGGCGACGGGATCGGCGGACGAGGCGCCGGGCGCCGCTGCGATCGATGGGGGCTGCCCGTCAGCGGCGGTCGGCGCGGCCACCGGCATCTTCGCCGGATCGGCGGGGAGGCCGGCAGAGGGATCGTCCAGCGCGCCCGCGACGCCCAGCGCCTCGGCCAGTGCGGCCTCGGTGCCGTCATCGGCCGGCAAACCCGCCGCCGGCTCCGCGCTTTCCTCTGCCGCCAGCGCCGTTTGATCCGCGTCCGGATCGACGGGAAGCGTCGGGGCCGCGGCGGCATCCTGCGTGTCGGCAGGGCCGGCTGCGGCGGTGGCGTTCGGGGCGTCATCCCCGCCCGGCGCGGGGCTTGCATCGACGGGCACCGCCCCGGGTGCCAGCGATGCCGAACCATCGCCCTCTGACGAAAGACCGACGACCCAGACGAGAACCGCCAGCGCGACAAGCAACAGCACGATCGCGCCGACGATGGCCAGACGCATCCGGCCCGCACTTTGTCCGACCCCCGCCGCCTCTGGCGGCAAACCGCGCGTGGCACTGCCCAGAGGCGTGTGCGGCGGCGCGTGCGGGGCCTGACCCGCATCCTGGCTCATCCGGCGCTGCGCCGCCGTGCCGTGAACAGCTTCGGGAACAGGGGCGCGCACGGGACGCGGCGCACGAACCGCGCCGGTCCGCGCCACAAGCGCATCCGTGTCGCCCGGATCATCGTCATCGTCCACCACCGAACCGAGCGTTACCCGTGGCAACGCCTCTGCCTGCCCGGCTTCGGTGACCTGGCCTCCGCCACCTCCGGCTTCGCCATCCCCGAAGGGCCGGAAACGTGCCGCAGGGCTCAGCAGTCTTTGCGGCAGTCCGGCGTCCGAGCCGGGATCTTCCGGCGCCCGGCTCGACACGAATGCGACCGAGGGAAGCTCCTCCCCCGGTTCCCCGTCGAATTCGGGAATATCGCCCAGGGCAATGAAGGGCGCTTCGTCTACCGCCGCTTCCGCCTCGCCCCCTGCCCCATGCGCGGCCGGACCGGCGGCATCCTCCGCCGCCCGGCGGGTGTCATCGGCGGCATCCCCGGTTTCCCCGGGAAGATCCGACGCGCCATCATCGCCGGATGCCGGCTCTCTCGTCGTTCCGTCGTCGGCCTTGCGCAGGTCGCGAGCCACCGTTTCGGGCAAGCCTTCCGTCACCACTTCCCCGGGGATTTCGGCCTCATCCCGAAGGGGCGGCGGCTCATCGGAAGGCCGAAGCCCCTCCTGCGTGTCCGTCCCGGTCCCATCCGGCACCGGCCGACCCGCCCGCCCGTCCGGCAAGGCCGTGACGATCTCGACGGGTTCGCTGTCGCGTTCGACCTGCTCTCCTTTCGCCAGCAGCCTTGCGGCATGGCTGGCCGCGCCGAAGAAAGGTTCGCCAGCGAATGTGCGCTGGCCGGGATGGGCGACGAAGGAAACCGGATTGAACCCGTGGGCGACGGCGAAATCTTCCGCTTCGGCCAAGGTCACCCGCGCGACGGCCGCCACGGACACGACACCTTGCTGGCCTGTCGCGGACCAGTCAAACACCAGATCGTCCAGCGCATAGGGTGTCATCCCCTCCAGCGTCAGGCCGATTTCGCGATGCTGATCGCCGCGCACCGCCGACCGGACGGGCACTTCGGTGAAAAGAAGCTGCGATTCGGGCAGGATCAGCTTTGTCGCGATGCCACTTGGCGAAAGCCCCAGCGCCGTTCGCCGCAGAACCGCAAGCTCGTCCCCCAGATCGGGCGCATCAAGATTGGCATTTCCGACCTCAAGCCAGCCCCGCCTCGTGCGGTGCAACAGGCGGATCGTCTCTTGGCGCAGATCGAGGGCAAAACCTGGTTTCATTCTGGGGCGTGCCGGATTTCTTTCCCGCCCCGGCAGGTCGGGGCGACGAGCTTTGTCCTAAAGCAGAAAAAGGCCCAAGGAAAGGCCGCAGCCAAGGAAGTGCTTGCGGCGCGCGTCCAACAGGGGAAAGTTGCCGATACCCGCAAAGGAGTTAGATCATGCGTATCGTAACCATCGCTGCCACCGCCTTCCTTCTGGCAATGCCGCTGCAGGCCGCAGACAATCCCGCGACAATTTCGGTCACCGGCGAAGGGCAGGTCGAGCTTGCCCCCGACATGGCGACGATCAACCTTGGCGTGACCACCGAGGACCGGGCCGCGGCGGCAGCGCTTTCGGCCAATTCCGAGCGGTTGGCGCAGGTCATTTCGGCCTTGAAGGATGCCGGAATCGAGGGGCGCGACATACAGACGGCCGGTCTCGCGCTGAACCCGCGCTATGATTACAGCGGTTCAAACGGCGCCCCGTTTCTGACCGGTTACATCGCGTCGAATTCGGTGACGGTCCGGGTGCGCGATCTGTCGCTTCTGGGCCGGTTGATGGACACGGTGGTAACGCAGGGCGCGAACACCCTGAACGGGCCGAGATTCGGTCTTCAGGACGATGCCGCGCCCCGCGATGACGCGCGCAGGCTGGCGGTCGAGGATGCGGCGCGCAAGGCGGCCATCTATGCCAATGCCGCGGGCGTGACGCTTGGCCCGATCCTGTCGATCACCGAGGCCGGGGCCGCACCCGCGCCGATGCCGTTCGTCATGGCCGCCGAACGCTATGCCAAGGCCGCCGACGTGCCGGTGGCCGAGGGCGAGTTGACGATCAGCGACAGTGTCGCGATCCTTTACGCGATCGCGCCGGAATAGAAGACGGGGCAAGACGGGGCAAGGCGGGGCAAGGCGGGTATCCCCCGCCCTGCCCTTGCCGGCCCGACCGGTCAGGCGGTTGCCTTGGACAGCGCCTGATCGAGATCGGCGATAAGATCGTCTGCATCCTCGATCCCGATCGACAGGCGCACCACATTCGGCGCCGCGCCGGCGGCGACCTGCTGCGCCTCGCTCAGCTGGCGGTGCGTGGTCGATGCCGAATGGATGATCAGCGACCGGGTATCGCCAAGGTTGGCCACATGGCTGAAAAGCTCAAGCGCATTGACCAGTTTGACGCAGGCGTCATAGCCGCCCTTGACCGCGAAGGTGAAAAGCGCCCCCGCCCCCTTCGGGCAAACCCTGGCCACGCGGCCGTAATAGGGCGAGGATTTCAACCCCGCATAGGTCACATGTTCGACCCGCGGATCGGCCTCGAGCCAATTGGCGACTTTCACCGCATTCGCGACATGCCGTTCCATGCGCAGCGAAAGCGTCTCGATCCCCATCAACGTGTAATGGGCCCCTTGCGGGTTCATCGTCATGCCAAGATCGCGCAGACCGATGGCGATCGAATGGAAGGTGAAGGCCAGCGCGCCAAAGGTCTCGTGGAATTTCAGCCCGTGATAGGCGGGTTCGGGCGCGGAAAGCGACGGGAACTTGTCCGAGGCGGACCAGTCGAACTTGCCGCTGTCCACGATGCAGCCGCCGGTAACGGTCCCGTTTCCGGTCAGGTATTTCGTGGTCGAGTGGACGACCAGAGTGGCGCCGAGTTCGATCGGGCGGCAAAGCCAGGGTGTTGCCGACGTGTTGTCGACGATAAGCGGCAGGCCGACCTTGTTCGCCACGGCCGCGATGGCCGGAATATCGGTGATATAGCCGCCCGGGTTGGCGATGGATTCGCAGAAGAACGCGCGGGTATCGCCGTCGACCGCGGCCTCGACGGCCGCGAGATCGTCGAAATCGACGAATTTCGCCGACCAGCCGAAACGCTTGATGGTCTGGCTGAACTGGGTGACGGTGCCGCCGTAAAGCCGGGTCGAGACGACGACATTGCGCCCCGGTCCCATCAGCGGGAAGAGCGCCATGATCTGTGCGGCATGGCCTGACGAGCAGCAAACCCCGCCTACCCCGCCCTCAAGTGTCGCGATCCGTTCGCCAAGGGCGGCGACGGTCGGGTTGGTCAGGCGCGAATAGATATAGCCGACCTCTTGCAGGTTGAAGAGCGCGGCGGCGTGATCGGCATCGCGAAAGACAAAGGCCGTCGTCTGATAGATCGGCACCTGCCGCGCCCCGGTCGCCGGGTCCGGCCGCGCACCGGCATGAACCTGCAAGGTGTCAAATCCGTAGCTTTTGGTCATCGTTCTCTCCGCTGATGCTGATGCGCGGGGACGTTAGGCCAACGATACGGGTTTCACAACGGGGCTTTCGGCGCCCGTAACAGCGGGAGAATGCCGCCCGGGCGCTCAGCCGCCCGAAAACCGCAAGGTCACGCGCCGTCCGCCCCGCAGGAACTCGATCTTCCAGCTTCGGTCCGGGCGGCCGGCAATCGCGGCGAACTCGTCTGGGCTGGCGACCGCCTCGCCGTTCAGGGCCAGAATGACATCGCCGGGCTGAAGCCGTGTCCGTGCCGCGCGGCCCGCGACCTCGGTCACGACAACGCCCGTCACATCGAACCGCAATCCAAGACGGTCGATCATCGCCGGATCAAGCGCGGCGACGGCCAGTCCGGCAAAGGCGGTGTCGCCACTGATCCTCTGCGTCCGGCTTGCGAGCGACCCGGGCGCCTCGGCCAGCGCGACCTCGGCCGTACCCTCCGCTCCGTCCCGCCAGTATGTCACCGGCACGGTGACGCCGGGGCCGATCACGGCCAGGCGATAGCCAAGTTCCTGCGGCCCGTCCACGGCCAGCCCGTCAAGGGCGGTGATCACGTCACCGGGGCGCATCCCGGCGGCCGAAAAGGGGCTTTGCGGGTGGATTTGCCGGATCGCGACACCCTGCGGCGCCGGCAGGCCGAGGGCAGCCGCAAGATCGGCGTCAATCTCCTGCACGTCGATGCCCGCCCAAGGTTTTGCGAACTGGCGGTTGCCCGCTTCGGCCTGGGCCACATATTGCGCGACAAGGTTCGACGGGATCGCAAAGCCGATACCGTTCGATCCGCCCGAGCGCGTCAGGATCGAGGTGTTGATACCCAGAACCTTGCCGTCCATGTCTACAAGCGCACCGCCCGAATTGCCCGGGTTGATCGCCGCATCGGTCTGGATGAAATACCCGATCCCCTGCCCCGCACCGCCACCGCCCCCCGTGCCCGCCCGGGCCAGCCCCGAAACGATACCGGTCGTCACCGTCTGGCCGACGCCGAACGGGTTGCCGATGGCCAGAACCAGATCGCCGACCTCGGCATGATCGCTGTCGGCAAGCGCCAGGGCCGGCAGGCCACCTGCCCCGGTCAGTTTCAGGATCGCCAGATCGGCGGCGGCATCGGCCAGCATCACCTCGGCCGCGAATTCGCGCCTGTCCGCCAGCACCACGCGGATTTCCTCGGCCCCGCCGACGACATGGTAATTCGACACGACGATCCCGTCGCCGCGCAGGATCACACCCGAGCCGAGCGAGTTCTGGACCCTTGGCGTGGTCGGACCGAAATTGAAGAACTGCGAAAAGAACGGATCGCTGGCAAAGGGGCTGGCCGACTGTTCGACGATGCGGCTGGCATAGATGTTGACGACCGCGGGCGCGGCCGTCCTGACCACCGGCGCGAAGGACAATGTCATTTCCGTCTGTGTCGACGGAACGACGGGCCCGGCAAGGGCCGGACCCGCAAGGACCGCCAGCAAAATGAAAAGATGCCGAATGCGCATTACCGAATACTCCTGCCCGGATGGCTCAGAGCATCAATTGTCCCCGAAACGTCAGATTTCAAGCCGTGCCGGACCGTTCCCGAACCGGCCCGCCGCCGCGCGGCGCACGGTCGGGCCCTAGTCCCGATAGACCGCGAAGCCGTGATCGATGGAAATCTTGTTGTTCTTGCCGCTTGGCGGCTTGACACCGGTCATCCGGCACACCGCCTGAGATTTCGTCAGGTCATCGTTTTTCTTGACCTGGTTGAAATAGCTGATGTCCTTGATGATCGTCTTGCCGTTGATGATGATCTTGGTCTTGCGCAGAAGGTCGTTGACGAAGGCCCGCGACGAAGGTTCCATCTGCTTGCCGACGCCGCAAACAGCTATCTGGCCGCCAAAATCCTTGAGGTCGATCATGTATTCATAAACGGTGCCGATGCCGCCGTTGATCTTGATCTCGGAGGCATGGAAATTCTTGTCCACCGGAATGCGCTGATCCTGCGCCTGGGCGAGGCCGGCGCCGAAAAAAAGCCCGATGGCCAGAAACCCAGTTGCACCCAATTGTTTCATAACGATTTTCCTTTACCGATCCTGATCGGAACTGGACCCGATATCTGCCACGCGGTCAACCGGAAACGGAGCGCAGGGCTCAGCTTTGGATTTTTCAGATGACGGGCAAGTCAACCCTGGGAATAGCGGGCGACAAAGCGCGCCAGAATGCGTTCGGGCGCGGTCACATTGGCCGCGCGGCAGGTGGCGATCAGCGCATCGGCCTCGTCGGGCGGGAAATAGCCCCGGTTGCGATAGACGCGGATGCGGGTGGCAAAGCCCTCGGCGTCGGCCTCGGGGTGGAACTGGGTGGCGTAGACGTTCTGCCCGTGGCGGATCATCTGGTAGGGGCACGGCCCCGAGGACAGAAGATGCCGGGCACCGGGGGGCAGGTCCTGCACGGCTTCCTTGTGGCCGACAAAGGCGTCAAAACTTGCCGGGAACCCGGCCAGCAAGGGGTCGGTGGCCCCTTCGGGCGTCAGGTGGCACGTCACCGGCCCGACCGGCTCGCCATACCGTTCCTTGGAAACCCCGCCTCCCAGGTGATGGGCCAGAACGCCGATCCCGTAACAGCACCCCATGAAGGGGATGTCGCGGCCGACGATTTCCGGCATCATCGACAGGATCTGCGCCTCGATCCGCGCCTCGACCGGGTCCTTGGTCTCGGCCGGGTCCGAAACGCAGCCCGGACCGCCCCCGACGATCACGCCGGAACAGTCGCCAAGGTCAAGCCCCTGCGGCAGGGACTCGCGGTCCAGACGAATCCGACGCACCTGACCGGCGCCAAGCCCGCCCTTAGCCAGAAAGGCCGCGAATTCATCGTCGGCGGCTTCGGTTTCGGGCCGGAGTTGCAGAATGAGGAACGGCTTCATCGCGCAGTCAGGCCACCGGCATCCGTGCCTCGACCATCCCGGCATACCAGCTTGACCCGAAGGGGATGGCGTCGTCGTCGAAATTATAGGCCGGATGGTGGACCATGGGGGTATCGCCATTGCCAAGGAAGATGTAGGCGCCCGGGCGCTCATTCAGCATGAAGCTGAAATCCTCGGCCCCCATCATCGGCGCGACATCGGTATCGACGGTGCCGGCGATCCCGCGCGCGACCTCGGCCGCAAAGGCGGTGTTCTCGGGCGCGTTCATCGTGACCGGATAGCCGCGCCGGTAATCGACCTCGGCCCTGGCGCCAAGGGCCAGCGCGGTCGCCTCGACGATGGTCTTGATGCGCGCCTCGGCGAAATCCTGCACCTTGGGGTCCATCGTGCGGACCGTGCCTTTCAGATGCACCGTCTGCGGGATCACGTTGTAGGCATCGGATTCGGTCCGGAACGTGGTGACCGAAACCACCACCTGTTCAAGCGGATCGACATTGCGCGAGGCGATCGTCTGCAAGGCAAGGATGATATGCGAGGCGACGACGGTGGGGTCGATGCAGTCCTGCGGCTTGGCGGCATGGCCGCCCTTTCCGGTCACGACGACGTCGAACTGATCGGCCGCCGCCATCATCGCGCCGGTGCGGATCGCGAACTGGCCCACGGGAATGCCGGGCATGTTGTGCATGCCATAGACCTCCTGCACGCCGAAACGCTCCATCATTCCGTCGGCCACCATCTCGCGCCCGCCACCGCCGCCCTCCTCGGCAGGCTGGAAGATCACCACCGCCGTGCCGTCGAAATTGCGGGTCTCGGCCAGATACTTCGCCGCGCCAAGCAGCATCGCCGTGTGTCCGTCATGGCCGCAGGCATGCATCTTGCCGGGTACCCTGGAGGCATAGGGCAGGCCCGTGACCTCATTGATCGGCAGCGCGTCCATGTCCGCGCGAAGCCCGATCACCCGCCCCCGCGTGTCGGTCCTGCCCCGGATCACGCCGACAACGCCCGTCTGGCCTATGCCCGTGACCACCTCGTCGCAGCCGAATTCCTTCAGGAAATCCGCCACCTTTCCGGCCGTCCGGTGCACATCGAAAAGAAGTTCGGGATGTTCATGGAAATCGCGCCGCCATGCGGTGATCTCTGGCAAGAGTTCGGCGAAACGGTTCTTGACCGGCATGGGTCTGCCTTTCGTATTTCATCTGGCGCCCGCGTGGCCGCAGACGCCGCATCGTGTGCGAATTCGCCCGCACCCGCAACCCCGGCCTAGCCGCGGTCTTCCCAGCCGTACCAGCCATAGGCAAGCGGCAGGATGAACCGGCGCGCGGCGCCAAGGGGGATGCGCCCCGGTTGCCGCGCCATCAGGGCCGGGACCCCGCCCTGCCCCGTCGCCAACCGCGCAAGGCAGCGCCCCGCCCAAGTGCCAAGCGCAACACCGTTGCCGTGCCAGCCGAAACCGGCCCAGGCATCATCCACGCCGCCGATGGCCCCGATATAGGGCGTCAGCGCGCGGGTCATGCAGACAAAGCCCGACCAGTAATGCGCTGTCTCGACCCCGGCCCAGGCGGGGAACATCGTGTCGAAATCCGCCCGCAACAGCCCCCGGCGCCGTTCCAGCGCGGGCTGGCTGGCGCCGGTGCCGCCCCGCGCGCCGAAAAGGAACCGCCCGTTCGGCATCAGGCGGAAGTAATGCAGAAGATTGCGCGTGTCATAGGCCATCGCCGTCGAAGACCAGCCCTGCGCCGCGATCTCGTCCGCGGTCAGCTCGCGGGTGACCAGTACCGCCGATTGCGCGGGCAGATAGCGCCCCGCCATCCAGTCCGGCACGTCTTCACTGGAATAACCGTTCGTGGCGACGATCAGCCGCCGCGCGATCAGCCTGCCCTGCGCAGAGTGCAGGACATGGCGGCCGTTTTCGTGGCTGACACGCAAGACGGGGCTTTCTTCATAAATCCGGGCGCCTTCGGCACGGGCCGCCGCCGCCAGCCCCAGCACGTATTTCAGCGGGTTGAGCGCGAAGCCAAGCCCGAGCCGCATCGCCCCGTGAAATGCCGTGCCGCCCATGCCCCGCGCGGCCAGCTCCCCGCGCCCGATCAGCTCGGTCTCGACCCCATAGGCGCGCGCGAGCGCTTGGGCCCATTCGCGAAAGGCCTCAAAGTCGCGCGGGCGATGGGCAAGGCAGATCTCGCCCTCATGCGAATGCGTGTCCGCGTCAATGCCGTAGCGTTCGAGAATTTCGGTCACAAGCGCGGGTGTCTCGCGCTGGACGGCGTGCCATTCATCAAGGGCCGCCGCACCGAAGCGGCGCAAGAGTGTCGCGTCTTTCGCCTTGGTTCCCCCGATCGAGGCAAAGCCGCCATTGCGCCCCGACGCGCCCCAGGCGATGCCTTTGGCCTCGATCACCGCGACATCCGCACCGGCGTCGCGCGCCAGATGCAGCGCGGCCGAAAGCCCGGTGAACCCCGCCCCGATGATCGCGATCTCGGCATGGACATCGCCCGCCAGCGGCGCCGCGCGCGCCGGGCGGGCGATGGTCGTGTCCCAGTAGCAATGCTCTACCGGACCGTCACCGTAACCGAAGGGCTCATAGATCCGCCGCATCGCCGCGCCTCAGTTCCGCACGGCCGCCTGTTCCTCGGCCCGCTGCCTGGCGATCGACCGCTTGGTGATCAGCGATGCCGAAATCACGCCGATCGTGACAATGGCGATCATGATCGTCGACAGCGCGTTGATCTGCGGGTTCACGCCAAGCCGCACCGATGAAAAGATCTTCATCGGCAGCGTCGTCGCCGAAGGTCCGGCCACGAATTGCGAGATGACAAGATCATCGAGCGACAGCGTAAAGGCCAGAAGCCAGCCCGAGATGACGGCAGGCGCGATGATCGGCAGCGTGACCGACCTGAACGCGTCCCACGGCGTGCAGCCAAGATCAAGCGCCGCCTCTTCCAGCGACTTGTCGAAGGTCGCCAGCCGCGATGACACGACGACCGAGACGAAACACATCGTGAAGGTGATATGCGCCAGAATGATCGTGGTGACCCCCCGATCGAGGCCGATGGTGATGAAGAGAAGCAGCATCGCAAGGCCGGTGATCACCTCGGGCATGACAAGGGGCGCATAGATCATGCCGGAAAAGAGCGTCCGCCCCGTGAACCGCCCCGCCCGCACGATGACATAGGCCGCCATCGTGCCAAGCACGGTCGAGACCGAGGACGAGATGACCGCCACTTTCAGTGTCGTCCACGCCGCATTCAGAAAGGCCTGATCGCGGACAAGCTCTCCATACCACTTTGTCGAGAACCCCGCCCAGACCGTCACCAGCTTGGATTCGTTGAACGAAAAGATGATGAGGATCAGCATCGGCAGGTAGAGAAACGCAAAACCCAGCGTGAGCGAGGTCGCGTTGAACCATGAAAACTTGCGGTTCATCAGTTGGCCTCCCGCTGCTTTTGCTCGTTCCGCTGGAAGAGCACGATCGGGATGATCAGGATCAGAAGAAGAACGACCGCCACGGCCGATGCCACGGGCCAATCCCTGTTCGAGAAGAATTCCTCATAAAGCACCTTGCCGATCATCAGCGTCGACGATCCGCCCAGAAGGGACGGGATGACGAATTCGCCGAGGGTTGGAATGAAGACAAGGAAACATCCCGCGATGACACCCGGCCGCGACAGCGGGAAGGTGACAAGCCAGAAGGCCTGTATCTTGGAACAGCCCAGATCCTCGGCCGCCTCGATAAGCGATCCGTCAAGCTTTTCCAGCGCGGAATAGATCGGCAGGATCATGAAGGGCAGATAGGTATAGACGATGCCGACATAGACGGCGGCCTGGGTGTTCAGGATGATCAGCGGCGTGTCGATGACCCCGAGCCAGAGCAGGAACTGGTTAAGAAAGCCCTCGTTCGACAGGATGCCGATCCACGAATAGACCCGGATCAGGAACGAGGTCCAGAACGGCAGGATGACCAGCATCATCAGCGTCGGGCGCCATTCGTCCGGCGCCTGCGCCATGCCATAGGCAATGGGATACGCCACGAGCAGCGTGAGAACCGTCGCGATGAAGGCGATCTTCAGGCTGGACAGATAGGCCGTGTAGTAAAGCGCGTCCGTGGCGAGAAAGGTGAAATTCTCGGTATCAAGCGCGCTCAGGAACGACTTGAACCCCTCCCAGCCTGCCGAAAGGTCGAATGTCGGCGTATAGGGCGGGATCGAGATCGCGTAATCCGACAGCGAGATCTTCAGCACGATCACGAAGGGGATCAGGAAGAAGACCAGAAGCCAGAGATAGGGCGTCAGGATCAGGAAAAGGCGACGCGGGTTCATGGCCGCCTCCTCAGCTTGTCAGGACGACGCCGGCGGTATCCGTGAAGGATAGCCAGACCTTGTCGTCCCATGTGATGTCGCGCCGCGCGATACGGCGGTCATTCGCGACCTGCGTCTTGATCATCTGGCCGCCCGCGACCTCGACCTTGTAGGTCGAGATATTGCCAAGATAGGCGATATCGCTGACGGTGCCCTCAAGCACATTGGCGCGGTCCTTCGGCTTGTCGACCGAAATCGCCACCTTTTCGGGGCGGATCGCAAAATGAACCGTGGTGCCGGGCGCGATCGTCTCGCCGGTCTCTGCGACGATCTCGGGCTGGCCTTCGGCCCAGGCGATGGAGACCTTGCCATCCTTCGGCGCAGAGGCCTTGCCCTCGATCAGGTTCACGTCCCCGATGAAGTCGGCGACATAGACCGAATTCGGGGTCTCATAGATGCGGTCGGGCGTATCGACCTGGATCATCTTGCCGTGGTCCATGACCGCGACGCGGCTTGCCACCGTCATCGCCTCTTCCTGATCGTGGGTCACGATCACGAAGGTGGTGCCGGTCTTTTCCTGAATATCCATAAGCTCGAACTGCGTGTCCTGCCGCAGCTTCTTGTCGAGCGCGCCGAGAGGTTCGTCGAGCAGCAGCAACTTCGGCGCCTTGGCCAGCGAACGGGCCAGTGCCACGCGCTGACGCTGGCCACCGGAAATCTGATGCGGCTTGCGCTTGGCGAATTTCTCCAGCTTCACGAGGCGCAGCATTTCCTCCACCCGTGCCGATATCTGGTCCTTGGGCATGTCCGACCGGTGCAGGCCGAAGGCGATGTTGTCCCAGACGCTGAGATGCGGAAACAGCGCGTAGCTTTGGAACATCATGTTGGTGGCGCGCTTGTTCGGCGGGATCGGCGCGATATCGACACCGTCCAGAAGGATCTTGCCTTCGCTCGGCGCCTCGAACCCGGCAAGCATCCGCATCAGCGTGGTCTTGCCACAGCCCGAAGGCCCGAGGAGCGCGAAAAACTCCCGCCGGTAGATGTCCAGCGTCATGTCGTCGATCGCGACGAACTCTCCGAATTTCTTCGTGACATTCTTGAACTGGATCAGGGGTTTTTCGTTCGGATCGGTCCAAGGGGCAAAAACCGGGCGGTTGGCGGGTTGGGCCATGATGTCCTCATCATTTGAAAAACCCCGCGCCGGGTGGCGCGGGGCATAGAGACGTTTGAAGGAAGGTCAGGTTCCCGACTTGACCCGGGTCCAGAGCCGCGTGACTTCGCGGTTAACCTTGGGATCCCACGGCGTGGTGGTGTAGAGGTTGTTCATCGTCTCCGCGTCCGGATAGATGGCCGGATCGCCGATCACGTCCTCGTTCAGGAACTCCTGGCTCGCCTTGTTGCCGTTCGGATAGTAGACATAGTTCGAAGCGGCCGCGATGTTATGCGGGTCCATCATGAAATTGATGAATTTGAGCGCGCCTTCCGGGTTCGGCGCGTCGACCGGGATGGCCAGTTCGTCGAACCACATCAGCGCGCCCTCTTTCGGGATGTGATAGGCAATCTCGACACCGTTATCGGCCTCGGCGGCGCGGGCCTGCGCGATGAACATGTCACCCGACCAGCCAAAGGCGGCGCAGATGTCGCCATTCGCCAGCGCGTTGATGTATTCGGACGAATGGAACTTGCGGATATAGGGCGCGATCGCGGTCAGCGCCGGCTCGACCTTGGAGATCGTCTCGATATCCTGCGCATCGGGGTCTTCGCCCAGATATTTCAGCGTTGCCGGAACGATCTCGGTCGGCGCGTCGAGGATGTAGACGCCGCACTCTGACAATTTCGAAACATACTTTGGGTCGAAGATCAGCGAAAGCGAGTCAACCGGCGCATCGTCGCCAAGCACTTCCTTGACCTTGTTGACGTTGATGCCGATGCCGGTGGTGCCCCACATGTAGTTCACGGCATATTCGTTGCCGGGGTCATATTTGGCGACGCGTTCGGAAACGACATCCCACATGTTCACGATGTTCGGCAGTTTCGACTTGTCGAGCTTCTGGAACGCGCCGGCCTGGATCTGGCGCTGCAGGAACGTGCCCGACGGGACGACCACGTCATAGCCCGATCCGCCCGCCAGCATCTTGGTTTCCAGAATCTCGTTGGAATCGAAGACGTCATAGACCAGCGTGATGCCGGTCTCGGCCTCGAATTTCGCAAGAAGCGACTCGTCGATATAGTCGGACCAGTTGTAGACATGGACCTCTTCGGCGGCCGCGACACCCGCTGTCAGCAGCGTCGCCGCAATTGTCATCCCCGTAAACTTCATATTTCCTCCTTGGTGCGTCACTGAGCCGTCGGCCTGAGTAGGTTTTTGCCGTCGGCCCGGGTTCATTCGTGGTCATGAACAAGTTCTGATGCTCGCTGCCCTCATTTTGATCAAATTTTTGATGCAAATCAACATAGCATTTCACCGCATAGTAATTTAGCATCCCCACAATTCTATGTGAAATCGGAACGATCGACATTATCAATGAAAAATCAAGGTGGTACAGAGGATCAGGCCCGGAAAATACCGACCCATGAAGTCGTCTACTGCCAGTTGCGGGACATGATTCTCTTCGGTCAGTTGGCCCCGGGTCAGCCCGTAACCATACAGGGCCTGACCGACAGGCTCGGCGCCGGCATGACACCCGTGCGCGAGGCGATCAGAAAGCTGATCGCGGAGAATGCGCTTGAGTTTCAGGGCAACAGGCGCGTCTCTGTGCCCGTCCTGAACCTTTCGCAGTTGCACGAGATCGAATTCGCCCGGTCGCAGATCGAGCCGGAGCTGTCCCGGATCGCCTGCAAAAGTCTGACTGAAAACGATATTTCGGCGCTGAGAGCGGTTGACGCGCAGGTCTCTTTGGCAATCGGCGCGGGTGACATCCAGCGCTATCTGCTGAACAATTACCGGTTCCATTTCGCACTTTATGAACTGGCCAGATCACCGGTGCTTCTGTCGATCGCCCAGTCGCTCTGGCTTCGCTTCGGGCCGTCCCTCCGCATTGTCTGCGGCCGATTCGGCACGTCGAGCCTGCCCGACAGGCATATGGATGCCCTGGCCGCGATGGAGAAACGGGATTGCGCCGCGCTCGCGGCAGCGATCAGTCAGGATATCAGTCAGGGAATCAGCATGGTCCGGCTGTCCCTGAGCGATCAGTAATTTGATCAAATCCGATTGACACCAGCGTTTTTGATCATATCCTGCACCATGAGTACCACCGCCTGAACATCACCCGCCACCGCCACGCCTGCGCATTTGCAAGGCCGTGGCGCACCCGTTCAGCCGAAAGGCTGGCGCGGATGCGCAGGCCCCGACAAGAGGGATCATACGCCGTGACCAAGATCACCAATCACCTGCCCACCAAGGAACTTCAGGCGCTGGACGCCGCGCATCACATGCATCCCTTCACCGAAGATGCGGCACTGGCCAGGAAGGGCGCGCGCATCATCACCCAGGGCAAGGGCGTCTATCTGACCGACAGCGAGGGGCACAAGATCCTCGACGGGATGGCCGGCCTTTGGTGCGTGAACCTTGGCTATGGGCGCAAGGAACTGGCCGCGGTTGCTGCCCGCCAGATGGAAGAACTGTGCTATTACAATACCTTCTTCCAGACGTCTCATGTCCCCGTGATCGCGCTTTCCGCCAAGATCGCGGAACTTGCGCCGGGCGATCTGAACCATGTCTTCTATGCCGGCTCCGGCTCCGAGGCGAATGACACCAACATCCGCCTCGTCCGGCGCTACTGGGAGGTGAAGGGCAAGCCCGAGAAGAACATCCTCATCGCCCGCAAGAACGGCTATCACGGTTCGACCATGGGTGGCGGGTCGCTTGGCGGGATGGCCGGCATCCATGCCCAGGGCGGGCTGCCGATACCGAACATCGTCCATATCGGCCAGCCGCACTGGTACGAGGAAGGCGGCGACATGACGCCCGAGGAATTCGGCCTGATTCGGGCGCGCGAGCTTGAGGACAAGATCAAGGAACTTGGCGTCGACCGGGTTGCGGCCTTCATCGGCGAACCGGTACAGGGTGCCGGCGGCGTGGTGATTCCGCCCTCGACCTACTGGCCCGAGATCCAGCGCATCTGCGACAAGTACGGCATCCTTCTGATCGCCGATGAGGTCATCACCGGCTTTGGCCGCACCGGCAACTGGTTCGGCAGCCAGACCTTCGGCATCAAGCCGCATATCATGACCATCGCCAAGGGGCTTTCCTCCGGCTACGCGCCGATCGGCGGCTCGATCATCTGCGATGAGGTCTACAACACCATCGCCAACTCGGGCGAGGACTTCAACCACGGCTATACCTATTCGGGCCATCCGGTGGCCAGCGCCGTGGCGCTGCGCAACCTCGAGATCATGGAAGAGGAAAACATCCTCGATCATGTGCGCAACGTCGCCCATCCCTATCTGGCCGAGAAATGGGCAACGCTGGCCGATCATCCCCTGGTCGGCGAGGCCCGGCTGGTCGGGCTGATGGGCACCATCGCGCTGACACCGGACAAGTCGCGCCGCGCCAGATTCGCCGGCGAAACAGGCGCCGTCGGCTATCGCTGCCGCGAACGCTGCTTTGCCAACAACCTCGTCATGCGCCATGTCGGCGACCGGATGATCATCTCGCCCCCGCTGGTCATCAAGCCCGAAGAGATCGACGTCTTCATCACCCGGGCAAGGAAATCGCTGGACGAATGCTACGCCGGGGTGAAGGCGGACGGGCTTTTGAAGGCGGCCTGACCGGAGGGGCCATGGATATCCTCTATGCCAATGACCGGGCCGGGGAATATCCCCCGTCCTGGTACGCGGCCACCGCCGAACCGCCCGGCCCCTACCCAAAGGCCGAGGGCGCGCTGAGCTGTGACGTCTGCATTGTCGGGGCGGGCTTCACCGGGCTTTCGGCGGCGCTGCATCTGGCCCAGCGCGGGTATGACGTGATCCTGCTCGACGCGCACCGGGTGGGCTGGGGCGCCTCGGGCCGCAATGGCGGGCAGGTGGGAACCGGCCAGCGGCTCGATCAGGAAGAGCTTGAGAAACTCGTCGGGCTCGACCATGCCCGCGCCCTCTGGGCCCTCGCGCAGGAAAGCGTCGCGCTGACGAAATCACTCGCCGCCCGCCATGCACCCGATGCGGGATTCGCGCCCGGCATCATCCATGCCTGCCACCGCGCCAGATATGTCCCCCATGCCCATGCCTATGCCGAAAAGATGGCGCGCGACTACGATTATCCCCTGATCCGCCCGCTGGACCGGGCCGAGATGCGCGCGATGATCGGCTCGCCCGCCTATCACGGCGGCGATATCGACATGGGCGGCGGCCATCTCCACCCCCTGCGCTACGCCTTCGGGCTGGCCCGGGCGGCCGCGACCGGGGGCGTGCGGATCTTCGAACGCTCAAAGGTGCGCGCCATCGATGAAACCGCGCCCGCGCGCATCACCACCGAAAAGGCGCAGATCACCGCCTCCCATGTCATCCTGGCCTGCAACGGCTATCTTGGCGATCTGAACAGGCGCGTCTCCGCCCGCGTGATGCCGATCAACAACTTCATCATCGCGACCGAACCCCTCGGGGCCGAGCGGCAGGAAAGCCTGATCGCGGGCAATCACGCCGTCGCCGACAGCAAGTTCGTCATCAACTACTTCCGCTTCTCACAGGATCACCGGCTGCTCTTCGGCGGCGCGGAAAGCTACGGCTACCGCTTCCCCGACATCGCAAGACTGGTCCGCAAGCCGATGCTCGAGATCTTCCCCCAGCTTGCCGGCACCACGATCACACATGCCTGGGGCGGCACCCTCGGCATCACGCTGAACCGCATGCCGCATTTCGAACGGCTCGCCGGAAACATCCTCTCGGCCTCGGGATATTCGGGCCACGGGGTCGCCATGGCCACGCTGGGCGGCAAGCTCGCCGCCGAAGCGATCGCCGGTCAGGCCGAGCGCTTCGACCTGATGGCCCGCGTCCCGACCCGCACCTTCCCCGGAGGGAGCGCGCTGCGCTGGCCGCTCCTCGTGCTCGGCATGGTCTGGTTCTCGCTTCGCGACCGGTTCTGATCCGCCCCGTTCATTCTTCATTGCCGAAATACCCCCGCCGGAGGCCCGCGCCCGAACGGGGGCTCGATGCCCCCTGAGGGCGCAGCCGCCCGGGGCTCAAAGCGCCGGACCCGGCGCGATCCGCGTTCCGTCCGAAAACCGCGACAGGCGAAACCGCGACAGGTCATGACCCGGCGCGCGCCCCATGACCAGATCGGCCACGACCCGCCCGATACCCGGCCCGATCCCGAAGCCATGCCCGGACATCCCCGTGGCGACGGTCAGCCCCGGCAGCGCCGCGACAGTGTCGATCACCGGCACGACATCGGGCATCGTGTCGATCATCCCGGCCCATGCGGCCGCGATCCCGGGACGGCCCAGCGCGGGAAAGGCCCGGGCAAAGCGGTCGCGCAACCGCTCGATCTCGGCCGCGTTGGGGGCCGGGTTCAGGATCCGCATCCGCTCGAAGGGGCTTTGCCCCTCCGCGCTCCAGCGCCGCGGTGTTCCCCATGCATCGGGATAGCCCCGCGGTGCCGCCGGCAGGAACCGCGTGCCCGAGATATCGGCGCGGATCTGGGGCCAGAAGGCGCGCAGATGGCGAAACGCGTCAGGTCCGATGAAAAACTCGTGAAAATGCCCCGGCGCCAGCGTATAGCCGCCATCCGCGCGGCGCCGGATCGCAAATTCCCCATCCGCCGCACAGCCCGGCCAGAACTCGGGCAAGGGCACGGTGGCCGCCACCGTCGCGCGCACCGAAAGCTGCGGCAGGCCCACCCCGTGGGCGCGGGCAAAAAGCGCGGACCAGGCGCCCCCGGCCAGAACCACCTGCCCCGCCGCGATCCGGCCGGCCTCGGTCATCACGCCGGTGACGCGCCCCCCGGCAATGTCAAGCGCGCGCACAGCGCAGTTTTCCACCAGCACCGCGCCCTTGCCCGCCAGCGCCTCCGCGATGCGCGGCACCGCGGCCCAGGGTTCGGCCCGCGCATCGGACGCCGTCCACAGCCCGCCGACCCACCCCGCCTTCGACGGCAAGAGCGCATCGAGCGCCGCGGCATCCAGAAGTCGCGTGTCAAGCCCATGCGCCCTCGCATGGCTCATCCACGCCTCATACTCCGCCATGTCCCTTGCATTGTTCGCGGTATAAAGGACGCCCGTCCTGCGATAGCCGAGACCGTCGCCGAACTGCGCCGCGAGATCTTCCCAGATCGCCTGCGCCTCGATCATGATCGGCAATTCGGCCGGGTCGCGGCCCTGCTTGCGCACCCAGCCCCAGTTGCGGCTGGATTGTTCGCCGGCGATCCGGCCCTTTTCGCAAAGCACCACCTTCCGGCCGGCCAGGGTCAGAAACCATGCGGTCATCACCCCGATGACACCGCCGCCGATGATGACGACATCCGCCTCTGACGGCGGTGGGCCCGCATGGCGGACCGGGGTTGCAAGCGTGATCGGGAAAGTCATGTCAGGGCACGGAATCGGGGAAGCGATGACCGCGAGAGTGTCGGGGCGCCGCGCCAAGGTCAATCGGTCGCGCGCGGTGCGCCCTCTGCAAATTTCAGTGCATGCCCTTGCGGATGCGCCGGATCATCGCCCATACGCCAAGCATGACGACCGGCGTCAGCAGCGCGGTCAGCGCCCCTTTGGACAGGCCCGCCGGTTCGGAAAGCGGATAGGCCACATAGGCGGCCAGATTGACCGCATAATAGCTGATCGCCACCACCGAAAGCCCCTCGACCGTGTGTTGCAGGCGCAGGGCAAGATCGGCGCGGCGGTCCATGCTTTCCAGAAGTTTCTGGTTCTGCGCCGAACGCTCGACATCGACCCGCGTGCGCAAAAGCTCGCCCGCGCGTTCCGCGCGCGCGCCCATCTGCTCCAGCCGCCGCTCGGCGGATTTCACGGTGCGCATCGCCGGGTCATAGCGGCGCATCATGAATTCCGCGAAGGTCTGACGGCCGTTGAAGCGCGTCTCGCGCAGCACGTTCACGCGCTGGTTCACCAGGGCCTCATAGGCCCCCGTCGCGCCGAACCGAAAGGCATGGCGTGTCGCCATCGCTTCCAGTTCGGCCGAGATTTCAAGCAGTTCGCGCAGCGTGTCTTCGGCATTGCGGTCCTTGTCGGACATCGCCACGACAAGATCCGACAACTTGGGGTCGATCGCGTTGAGCCGCGCGTTCAACTCGCGCGCCCGGCCAAGGCCCAGCATCGACATCGCTCGGTATGTCTCGATCTCGCACAGGCGCTGGACGATGCGTCCCACGCGGCGCGCGCCCGCCCCCGGCCGCACGAAAACCGCAAAGCGCATCTGGCCCGCGGGGTCGATCTGGAAATCGCCCGCGATGACCGCGGCCTGATCGACCACCCATGAACAGGCAAGGCTTTCAGGAACGAACCAGTCGTCAAGGCGGGAGGTGATCTGGTTCGGATCGTCGGGCAGGTGTTCGATACGCACAAGCAGGGCGGCGATGCGCTTTCCCGGCGCCGCGGCCAGCCAGTCGGCCGGGAAGATATCGGCCTCGGCCGGGTTGAACGCCCGCTCGCCGATGCCCTGGCCAAAGGCCGAATAGGTCACGAACTCGGTATGGCTTTCCCATTTCAGGTCGTGGCGGCCGACCCGCGCGGAATGATGGGTTGCGCGCACGGGCGGATGGGCTGCGCCATAGCGGTCAAGCAGCGCCAGAAGATGGTCGGTATCGGCCCCGCGATCCCGGTTATGGGCATCAACGGGTTGCTTGACGGCAAAATAGACCGCGTGGCAGGGCACGTCGAGCGACGGGAAGGGCCGCGCGTGAAGTTCGTTGACAAGCGTATAGCGCTGGGGGTGATCGTCGATCATGGGTCCGGGGCCGTCCAAATGCGTCGGTGCAACATTATTCAAGATCGCACAAAACTCACGCCGCGACGAAAAAACACTGTGCACACGAGGGTATACTTGTTTTTTTGCAACGCCCCCGGGGGGAGGCTATTGATCCTTGGACGCGATCTCGTAGCGCTTGAAAAGGCTGCCCTGCGCCATGAAGAAGACAAAGATCGCCGCCGTCAGCCCGAAGGTCTTGAAGTTGACCCAGGCCTGATCGGACATCGTCCGCCAGATCACCTCATTGGCGATGGCGAGGACTGCGAAGAAAACTGTCAGACGCCGGGTGAGGATCATCCAGCCTTGCTCTTGCAAGGGCACGGCCTCTTCCATGACCAGCGCAAGGTATGATCGCCCGCGCATCAGGCCGAAACCGAGGATCGCGGCGAAAAGCACATAAAGGATCGTGGGCTTCATCTTGATGAAACGCGCATCGTTGAGCCAGACCGAAAGGCCGCCGAAGACGATCACCAGCACCAGCGTCACCAGCTGCATCGGCGACAGCCGGCCCGTCATCCGCCAGAGCAGGAAGGAAGAAAGCGAGATCAGAAGAACCAGCCCGGCCGTGGCGACGACAAGACCGCTATAAGCGGTGCCGCCCAGCATCACCGTCTGATCCTTCAGCCGTGAAAACGTCGCGAAGAAGATGAGGATCGGGCCGAGTTCCAGCGCGACCTTGAGCCAGGGATTGATCTTTCTTGCCGCCATCCTGCGCGCCCCTTGCCTATCCTGCCCATTCCACGATGACCGCGCCCGCCGCGATCAGCGCCATCAGGGCAAGCCGCCTTGGCCCGACCCTTTCGCCCAGCACCAGCCAGCCGATCAGCGCGGCGAAGACGGTCGAGGTTTCCCGTAATACGGCGGCTTCGCCCACCTTGTCGAGCCTTGTGGCCAGAAGGATCGAGCCAAAGCTGAAATAGGCGGTGACAGCCCCGATCACACCCCGCCAGGCGAGTGCCGGAAGTTCGGCGCGCGACAGTTCCGCGCCCCGGCGGGTGAAGACGGCGATCGGCAGAAGGATGCCGTCCAGCATGAAGAACCATGCCAGAAAGGTGAAGGGATCGGCGGTGGCGCGGATTCCATAGGCGTCATAGGTGGTATAGGCCGCGACAAAGCCGCCGGTCAGGACGGCGAGCATCAGCGCGGGGACCATCCGGTCGCGGTCGAGCGTGACCGTCCGCAGATTGTAAGCCGCAAGTCCGAAAATCCCCGCCAGAAGCGTCGCGACACCGCACCATTGCCCGAAGGTGAAATGTTCGCCGAAGACAAGGCCCGCGCCGATGACCGTGAACAGGGGGCCGGTGCCGCGCACCACGGGGTAGACGACGGTATAGGCCCCGCGCGAATAGGTCATCGCCTGCGCGATCTTGTAGCCGGTGTGGATGGTGACCGCGACCGCGAAGATCGGCCACATATGGGGTTCGGGCCAGGGCACGAGGAAGAGGGCCAGAGGCGCTGCGATGAGGCTGTAGCCGAGATCGATCGCGGCGCGGGCCATCCAGGGATCATGGCGCCCCTTTTGCAGGGCCCCGAAGAGCGCATGCAGGAAAGCGGCCAGGAGGGCCAGCGCAAGCGCCAGCCGCGCACCGTCGGGCGTCCCCTCCAGCGAAACGAGCCAGGCGCTCATCCCCGGGGCAAGGCCGGGGGTTCCACCCCCGGACCCCCGAGGTATTTCGGCCACGATGAAAGGCGGTCGGTCATGGCAAGGGGCTAGTCCGACGCGCCAACCAGTGCGCGGGCGAATTCCTGCGGGTCGAAGGCATCGAGATCGTCGATCTGTTCGCCGACGCCGATGGCGTGGATCGGCAGGCCGAAACGGTCGGCCAGCGCCACGAGGACGCCCCCCTTGGCGGTGCCGTCGAGCTTGGTCATGACGAGGCCCGAGACATCGGCGATCTGGCGGAAGACATCGACCTGATTGAGCGCGTTCTGGCCGGTTGTCGCGTCGAGGACCAACAGGGTGTTGTGCGGGGCGGAGGGGTCCTTCTTGCGGATCACGCGGACGATCTTGGCCAGTTCTTCCATCAGGTCCTGGCGGTTCTGGAGCCGTCCGGCGGTGTCGATCATCAGAAGATCCGCACCATCGGCCTGGGCGCGGGTCATGGCGTCGAAGGCGAGGCTTGCGGGATCGGAGCCTTCGGGCGCGGTCATCACCGGCACCCCGGCGCGGTCGCCCCAGACCTGAAGCTGTTCGACGGCCGCGGCGCGGAAGGTGTCGCCGGCGGCGATCACCACCTGCTTGCCCGCCGCCCGGAACTGGCTGGCGAGCTTGCCGATCGTCGTCGTCTTGCCCGATCCGTTCACGCCGACGACCAGAACGACCTGCGGTTTCGTGGGAAAGAGCGGCATCGGCCTGGCAACCGGTTCGAGGATACGGGCGACCTCATCGGCGAGGAGCGCCTTTATCTCTCTGACCGAGAGTTTGCGGCCCATCCGCCCTTCGGCAAGGTTGGCCGCCACGCGCAGGGCGGTTTCCACGCCCATGTCGGACTGGATCAGAAGCTCTTCGAGGCTTTCGAGCATCGCATCGTCGAGGATGCGCCGGGGTTCGGCGGTCTCTGCCCCCTTGCGCCCGAAGACCCGGCCGAGAAGGCCGGGGCGCGATGTTTGCGGGGGGGCTGCGGGTGGCGACGGTGGCGGGGGCGGGGTTTGCGCCGCTGAAGGCGCGGTCGCGGCGGATATGCGGTCTGCATCCCCGGCAGGCGCGTTATCCCGCGACGGCGCGGCATTGCGCGGCGCCATCCCGCCTTTTGCCGGTGACGGCGCGCTTGCCGGGACAGCCTCGGCCGGAACCGGCGCGGCGGGTACCGCATCCGGGGGGGCTTCTTCGTCAGCCGTGCTGGTGTGCATTTCGGGCGCGCCGTCGGGCCCGGCCGCCTCTGCCCGATCGGCGGCATTGTCGCGGGGGTCCTGAAGCGCCTGCGCGGGGGCATCGTCAGGGGCCGGGGCTTCGGCAATGATGGCTTCAAGCCCCTCGTCGATCTTTTCGGAGGATTTGAAAAGCTTGTTCTTGAGTTTCTTGAAAAACGACATGGTCCGGTCCGGCTGCCCCTTGCTGATGTCCACCTAGTCGTTTTGCGCGAATGATGAAAGGCCCCGGGGGCGTCACGCCGGCCCGGAGGCCAGGCTGCCGAAAAGGATGAGGGCCTGACCCGCCCAGTAGGCGGGCCAGAGACTGCGCCCGAGCCAGAGCCGCGCGCTGTCGTTTCGCACGACAAAAAGCTGAAGCGACAAGAGGATGTCCGACAGGATGAAAAGCCCGGCCCCCGCCGTGATCCAGTGCAGTCCGGACGGCAGCGCCGCGGCCGCCACCCCCATCGCGCCGATCACGGCCCCGTAAAGGCGGACCGGCCAGCGCAGCACGCCGGTATGCGGGGCCAGCCAGAATTCGGTGGACAGAACGAGAAGCCCGATGACGATGGGGGCGATGATCGGAACGCCCGTGGCCGACTGCGCGAATGCGGCCGCATAGGCCAGATGCCCGAGCGCGAAGGCGGCCATCCCGGCCAGGAACGCGCGCCTGCCGTCCCGTGACAGGCAGAAATCCCCGACCGCGCCACAGGCAAGCCCGAGGATGATCAGCGGCGGCGCGGCCAGACTGGCCCCGGCAAGGGCAAGCGCGGCAACGGACCCGGTCTTTATCGCCGATTTCGGCCAGCTTGCAGCGGCATTGGTGAACAGCGTGGCATAGATCGCGGACAGGATGGCGGCGATTGCCGAGAATAGTGTGGCCATGGCTCTCTCCTTCGTGGCGCTCATGATCGCAACAGCCACACCGGTCTAGTGCCGCATCGGCGCATCGGATGGCAAGATTTTTCGGTTTCCGGGAACACTCGCCCGGGTTTGCCAAGATTTTGCCCAGAATTCCCCCTAATCTTTGCCCGATCGCCGGGGCATGCGCGCGAATGCCCCGTCGTCAGTACCATTGCGGGAGACCGATATCGTGACCGAACCCTCAGACGAACAGACGCTCCGTGCCGTGATTTCAGCGCTCGGCTCTGGCAACCCGGATGAGGAGAGCGCGCAGGCCAAGGCCGGCGCGGCCGGCCGGGCGAAACCGCAATTGCGCGTTGTCGCCAATCCCGCGGCAGGCGGGCCGGATACCGGGCCGGGCGCGCCGGGCGACGAGGCCGGCAAGCGGCAGGAAGAGGCCCCCGCAGGGGCCGGCGGCGAAGACCGGGAGGCACGGCGACGCGCCCCGGGCGATCCGGCGGCACCGGAACCGGACGCGGCGCCTGCCGCCACGGCTGATGCCCCGGTCGAAACCACGGTTGAGGCTTCCGTGGCGGCTTCGGTCGCCGCGACCGTCACCGCCGCCGGGACCGAAGAGGGCAAGGGCGCCGCGCCCCGCCAGCCGCGCCTCGGTCCCGCGCTTCGCGCCATCTGGCAAAGGTGGCGCCCGCTCACGCCCTATCTTCTGGCGACGCTGGGACCGGTTCCCCTGCTTCTTCTTGCGGCGTTTCTCGGGGGCTACTGGTCGCTCGCGGCGCTCATGTGGATGACGGTCTTCCTGCATGTCGCCGATGAAATCGCGCTGCGGCGGGGCAAGACCGCGCCGGGCGCCGGCGCCGATGTGGCCACCGACGGGCTGCCCATCCTTCTCGCCGTGGTGCATTTCGGCCTTCTCTTCGTCGCGGTATACAGCCTGTCGAACCTGTCGGGGGCCGGGTTTCTTTCCTGGATCGCCACGTTCCTTGCCTTCGGTCTCTGGTTCGGACAGGTGTCGAACTCCAATGCGCATGAGTTGATCCACCGGTCCGAACGCGGGCTTTATGCGCTGGGGATGTGGGTCTATATCTCGGTGTTGTTCGGCCATCATTGTTCGGCCCACCGGCTGGTGCATCACCGCTTCGTGGCCACGCCGGACGATCCCAACACCGCCGCCGAGGGCGAAGGTTTCTACGGCTTTGCGCTGCGCGCCTGGACGGGTGCCTTCACCGCGGGTCACGAGATGGAAGAGCATCTGCGCGAAGGGCGGGAAGCGGGCGGATTGAAGGGCCTCAATCCCTATTCGCTCTATATCGCCGGGGCGCTTGCCGTGGTTGCGGTCATGCTGACGGTCTTTGGCTTCGACGGGCTTCTGGCCTATCTTCTGCTGTGCGCGCATGTTCAGACGCAACTTCTGCTGTCCGATTACGTCCAGCATTACGGGCTGTTGCGGCGGGTGCTGCCGTCGGGAAATCTGGAGCCGGCGGGGTTCGGGCACAGCTGGGACGCACCTCACCCGGTTTCCGGGTTGATGATGCTGAATGCGCCGCGCCATTCTGACCACCACGCCCATCCGTCACGCCGTTACAAGGATCTCAGGCTTGCGCCCGAAGCGCGAAGCCCGCGCCTGCCCTATTCGCTGCCGGTGATGGCGACCATCGCCCTGATCCCGCCCCTCTGGTTTAGGGTGATGAACCCGCGCCTCGCGGCATTGCGCAAGGCGACCGATGGCCTGGCCCGGGGCGGCGACGGCGGTACTGGCCTTGTGCGGCGCGTGCAGGCATAATGGGACCGGAAAGAAAACTGCGGGGCCGGGATGCGCGGATATCTGGCGATCATGGGGCTGGTCGTGCCTTTGGCCGGATTTGCCGCCGAGCCCGGCGAACGGCTTGACGGGGCGGCGTTCGAGGCGCTGACAACGGGCGCCACCCTGCTTTATCAGTCCCACGGCGAGCCCTACGGTACGGAACAGTATCTGCCCGGGCGCAAGGTCGTCTGGGCCTTTCTTGGCGAAGAGTGCCGGCGCGGCGCCTGGTACGAAGAGGCAGGCGATATCTGTTTTGTCTATGAGGACAACAACGATCCGCAATGCTGGGCCTTCTGGAAGACCGAGCGCGGACTGATCGCGCGGTTTCGCGGCGATTTGGAAGGCACGCCGCTGATCTCGGTCGAACAGAGCGCGTCACCGCTCGCCTGCCCGGGACCCGATGTCGGCGTCTAGGCGCCGGATTTCGGATCGCTCCGATGATCGGGCCGACAGGGGGGGGCCAGCGGGGGGGGGGCCAGCCCCGGATCCCGGAAAGCCATTTGGCCCGGAAGGTGACAGGATCAGAAAAGGCTGCCCTGATCGGGCGGCGTTTTCGGCGCGGTCCCGGGGGTGGGCGGTTTTGACCGGGCCGCCGGAGCGGCCGGGGTGACGGCAAGCCGGCCATCGCTGAATTCGATTTCAAGCGCGCGGGCCTGGGCGGCGCGGTCATGTGCTGTGACCACGCCCTGATCGTCCCGGATGACGGCATAGCCGCGCCGGAGGGTTTCGGTATATCCAAGCGTCTGGCGGATCCGGTCGGTCGCGGCCAGCCTTTCGCTCAATGTCGCCAGAAGCCCCGCCGGGGCGGCCTTCAGGCGTTCGCCCAATGCGGCAAGATCGGTCCGGCGGCGCGCGTTTTCGCGGCCGGCATCCCGGCCAAGCCGTGCGAGCGCGGGCGCCAGCCGGTCAGACCAGGTCATGAGGTGGCGCGCCTCGCGGCTGATAAGCGCGGCCAGGGCCGAGGGCTGAAGCCGTCCGGCGATGCTGTTGAACCCCGCCCGCTTGCGTGTGGCGGCGGCATGCAGCGCCGGGCCCAGCCGGTCGGACCATTGATCAAGGCTCTGGCGCGCGGGATCCAGAAGCGCCTCGGGGCGGCCAAGCGCGCGCGAAAGATCGCCAAGACGCTGGCGGCGCTGGTCCAGCCGCTGGGCGGCGGCACGCGACAGGCGCGCGCCCTGCTCCGCCGTCCATGCCAGAAGATCCGCGCGAACCGGTACCGCCTTTTCCGCGGCCGCCGTCGGCGTGGGCGCGCGGTAATCGGCGGCATGATCGATCAGGGTCGTGTCGGTTTCATGCCCTACGGCGGAAATCAGCGGGATCGTGCTGTCAGCCGCCGCGCGGACAACGATTTCTTCGTTGAACCCCCAAAGGTCTTCGATCGATCCGCCGCCCCGCGCGACGATGATCAGATCGGGGCGGGGGATGGCGCCCCCCGGTGTCAGCGCGTTGAAGCCACGGATGGCGGCGGCGACCTCGGGGGCGCTTTTCTCGCCCTGAACGGCAACCGGCCAGATCAGCACCCGGCGCGGGAAACGGTCGCGGAGCCGGTGGAGGATATCGCGGATCACCGCACCCGAGGGCGAGGTGACAACGCCGATCACCTCGGGCAGGTAGGGCAAGGGCTTCTTGCGTTCGGGCGCGAACAGCCCCTCGGCGGCAAGCGCCGCCTTGCGCTTTTCCAGCATCATCATCAATGCGCCCATGCCGGCCGGGGCGATGTCCTCGACGATCAGCTGGTATTTCGACTGGCCCGGGAAGGTGGTGAGCCGCCCGGTGGCGATCACCTCCATGCCTTCCTCGGGGCGGACCGACAGCCGCGCCGCCTGCCCTTTCCACGACACCGCCGCGATGACCGACCGGTCATCCTTCAGATCGAAATAGACATGCCCCGAGCCCGGGCGCGAGACGCGGCCGATTTCGCCCCTGACCCGGACATGGCCAAACTCGCCCTCGATCATGCGTTTGACCGCCCCGGAGATTTCCGAGACGGTGAATTCATGGGCATTGCCGCCGGGCGCGCTGTCTTCGAAGAGTTCCATGGGTCCGCTTGTATCCCTCCGCCCCCGACCTTAGAACGCGGCGGAGGCAAGGCCAAGCGGGGGCAGCGATGAATATTCTCATTCTGGGCAGCGGGGGGCGCGAGCACAGCCTGGCCTGGGCGGTCAAGCAGAACCCCAAATGCGACCGGCTGATCGTGGCGCCGGGCAATGCGGGGATCGCCCGGCTTGCCGAATGCGCCGATCTCGACATTCTCGACGGGGCGGCCGTGGTCGGCTTTGCCGAGGAAAACGCGGTGGATTTCGTGATCGTCGGGCCCGAGGCGCCGCTGGCGGCGGGGGTCGCCGACAGTCTGCGGGCGGCGGGCGTGCCCACGTTCGGGCCATCGGCGGCGGCCGCGCGGCTGGAGGCGTCAAAGGGGTTCACCAAGGAAATCTGCGACGCGGCCGGCGCGCCGACCGCGGGCTATGCCCGGTTCACCGACAAGGATGCGGCGGTGGCGCATGTCCGCGAAAAGGGCGCGCCGATCGTGATCAAGGCCGACGGTCTGGCCGCGGGCAAGGGCGTGATCGTGGCGATGGCGCTGCCCGAGGCTCTGGCCGCACTTGACGACATGTTCGGCGGCGAATTCGGCGATGCCGGGGCCGAGGTGGTGATCGAG
>JAGRDO010000080.1:16649-29366 GCA_020447005.1 Paracoccaceae bacterium | reverse complement strand
TTGGTCACCGCTGATCTCCTTCTTTGGGTGCCGCCGGGCTGGCGGCTGTGAAGGGCGTTGTCCTTTCCCGTATCCCGGGCGACAGGTTTCCCCTTGCGGGGTCCACCAACACCAAATGAATGACCCGGGCGCTTTCGTCCCGGGACGGGCGGCTTATACAGGCCAGACCTGCGGTGTCAATGCGTCTTGCCCGTCTTCGCGGCGAAAATACCCGCCGCGCGCGGGCAGATCCGCCGGGCGCGGTCGCGGCCGCCCGGCCTCAGGCCGCCTCGTGGAACAGCAGCGCGGCCTCCGACATCGACAGGCTCCGCCGCGCGTAATCCCCATAGCCGAAGGGATCGGCGGCGATTTCAGGCCGAAGCGCCATCAGATCGGCCCTCTGGCCCGCGTCGATCAGCCCAAGATCGGCGCCCGCGGGATGAAAACTCTCGGATTCCAGGCCATTTGCGCGAATGATCTGATGGCGCGCGAACAACAGATGGCAATAGGTGATCTCGGTCAGCCCGGTCTCCACCGTCACCATGTTCCCGTCGATCAGGTCGCAGGCCCGCACGAGGACCTCGCTCTCGTTGAAAAGCTCGCGCGCCGCGCGGCCGCGAACCAGCATGCGGTGTTCGGGCGAGACCAGCAGATCGGGGTCGGGGCGGCCGGGGCCCAGCAACCCGGCGCGAATCCGCAACGGCCGGTAGTGCGGCAACGCATGCAGCCGCGCCCCGGTCATCCGGCGCGATCCGGACCACTGCACCTCCTGAGGCCCGTCATCGACCGTCTCCACCCGGTCGCCCGGCCGGATATCCTCGATCCTTCGCGGGCCTTGCGGCGTGTCGATCAGCGTCCCCGCGGAAAAACAGATCAAACCCGTCCCCGCGCCATCGCCGCGCACCCCGTCCGATTCCCGCGGACGAATCGTGCGCTCCAGCACGAAAAGGTCGGTGTCGCGCGGAGGGATCGTCCGGTTGAACACCAGCAAGGTCTCGCCAGGGCCGGACCTGATCGCGGACACCTTGTGATGCGCGCACCCGTCACTGACGACAAAGCTCTGGTCGATATCCGGCAGATCCTCGACGGGCAGGTCGCGCGCCCTTTCGTTCGTGCCCGGCAAATTCATCCCGCGATCGCGCTTCAGAATCCGCCGCGCCGCGCGCTGCGCCCTGCGCCGCAAATCGGCCGCCTCTCCACCGCCATCCAGCACATGAACGCCGGCAGGACCGTCAAGCCGCACCGCATCGCCCGACCAGCGCCAATGGGCGCCAACCGTGATCTGCGCCAAAGGCGCGCCCCGAACGCCGTCAGTTTCCGATTGTAAAAGTGATATCGCGAACGTGCCAAGAAAGCCCGTTGTCATACCCGTCATCCGCTTGCCTGCTCGTGCCGGCCTTTCCGGCCTTTTTTGCCGATTTTTCGGCCTTGTTAACTATTGTTAACACTCGCATGCAATTTCACGCAAGCCCCCGGACACGCGCCGCGCGGTTTTCAGGCGGCGCTGTTACCCAAATGCCGGCCCGGCCCTGTAAAGCGTGGGGGGGCCCGCACTTTGCCCTGACATCCCCCGCGCTTGCGCAACAGCGCCCCTCAGCCCGGGGAAGGACGCCATCCGGCCCCGCGGATCGCAAGGCCGGATGGCGGCGTCGGCGTGCCCGCCGCGCACTTACCTTGCGTTATCCACGGGGATGTCCAGCTCGATCTCGCCGGCCCGCTCGAAGCTCAACGTCACATGAACCGTATCGCCATCGGACGGTTTGCCGGTCAGCCCCATGAACATCAGATGATCGCCGCCACGTTCAAGAAACCGGCTTTCTCCGGCCGGAACGGCAAAGCCTTCGGCCACATGGATCATCTGCATCACGCCATCCGCCCCCGCCTTGTGGGTATGGGTTTCCACCTTCACGGCGGCATCCGACCGGGCCGCGACAAGACGGTCATCTTCCGTCCCGTTATTGGTGATCTCCATGAAGGCCGCGCCGGCCTTTGCCCCCGGCAGGAACCGCGCATAGGCATTGGTAACCGTAATGCCGGCGGCTTCCTGCGCGCCCGACAAGACCGGCTGGGCGGCAAGCAGCACACCCGAAACCGCGCCGACAAAGGCGCGTCGTGTAATCTTGAACATCTCTTTTTCCTCGTTCTGGGTTGATCTGATTGACGTGTCAGACCAGAAACGGGGGCGCGCGGGCACGCGGGCGCGCTAGAGAGAACTCGGGCGCCGTGACCGTCCGTGAGGAAAACCGCGCTTCACGAAATGCCCGCGTCGCCTCGGGCACCACCGGGGCCGCAATGGCAAGCGCCGCGATCAGGCCGGGCGCAAGGTCGGGGCAGATCCGCGTCTTGCCCGTTGGCTTGCCCTCGGCATCCAGCACAATCCGCACCGGGCCATCGGCCGAGCACAGCACCAGCGGCACACCATCGGCCCGCGCCTGCCCATGCGCGAAGGCCGCGACAAAGCCGGTCCACATGGTCAGAACGACCAGCACGGCGCCAAGCACGTTATTGACGTGTCGCCAACTCATATCGGCTGCCTACCCCCGAACGGACGCAGGTTCAAACCACAAAATAAAAACGGCCCCGCCAAAAGGGGGGCCGTCTCGTCGTGGCACGGAAGGCAAATACTCAGGCAGCGGCCTGCGACTTCGCGATCTCTTTCTTGATCTTCAGCGCTTTCGCCGAAAGCTCATCGTCCTTGGCCTTGGCCAGGAAAGCGTCAAGCCCCCCGCGGTGGTCGACCGAACGCAGCGCCGCGGCAGAAATGCGCAGCTTGAACGACTGGCCAAGCGCATCCGAAATCAGCGTGACAACATTCAGGTTCGGCAGAAAGCGGCGGCGCGTCTTGTTATTCGCGTGGCTCACGTTGTTGCCCGTCATCGGGCCTTTACCGGTCAGTTCGCAAACGCGCGACATGGTTTCGTTCCTTGTTCTTCGGGCCTCGCGCCCTCTATTCTGGTAACAGCAATGGGCGCCGTGAAACGGCAGGCCCCGAATTCCGCCCGCGCCGTTTACGTCCTATGCCGGGCAAGGTCAAGCGATTCATCCGACAAGAGTGATGCAGACTGCGATGCCGTCACGACGCGGCCATCGCGGCGCGGCAGCCCGCGATCCGGCCGAAACTCTCCGGCCCCTCGTAAGGGCCAAGATCCCGGTGCCTCAACCGGCCCCGGTCGAGCATCGTTCCAACGATCCGCGTCCAGCGCGCATCCGCCGTAAGAAGAACCATCCCTTCGCCACAGCGGAAAACGCCGCCCTGAATGAACGTGTCGCCGTTCACATGATTGGTCAGGCCCGCCGCTTTTGCAACCGGCACCAGCCGGTCGCCCGCAAGCCGGACGATCTTCAGCACCTTGCCAAGATGCGGCGTCTCGACATAGGCGATCTCGACCTGCCCGTCGCCGTCCAGATCGGCGGCACCGACGGGGGCAAGCCAGCGAAACCGCTTACCGATGAAATCGGTGGCGGCAAGGCGGTAAAGCGCCCGGTCGCGAAGCGTCCAGACCGCCAGCCGCGCGCCAAGACCGGGATCGCTTTCCACCACGATCACCTCGGGCGCGCCATCCCCGTCCAGATCCGCAAGCCGGGGCTCGGTGTCCTCGAAGACGATTCCCTTGTCGAACCGCACGCCCAGCGTCCGCCCGTCGCTCAGCCGCACGCTCAGGCCGGCATGTTCGGTCGTGTCGCCCAGCGCCCCGTGCGGATAGCGCCCAGTAGGCGCGGTATAGGCGGCCGATACGATCGCCTCGGAGGCGCCGCCCTGACTGCCCGCGCCAATCGACGCCAGCAGGAAAGCGGCCGGTATCGCCGCGCGGCGGGCGAACGGGCGCCAGGGGCGCGACAGACGGCGCCGCGCGCCTGCCCGCATCAGATCTGCTTTTCGGGCATGAAGACCTTCAGGCCGTCCAGCGCGTCCGTCACCTTCAGCTGGCAGGTCAGACGCGACCGCGCCGGATCGGGCTCATAGGCGAAATCCAGCATGTCCTCTTCCATCGCATCCTTGCCGGGCAGCTTGCCGACCCAGGCGGGGTCGATATAGACATGGCAGGTCGAACAGGCGCAGGCGCCGCCGCAATCGGCCTCGATTCCGGGAATGCCATTGTCGCGCGCCCCCTCCATCACGGTCAGCCCGTTGGCCACATCCACGACATGTTCGGTGCCGCCAAACTCCACATAGGTGATCTTTGCCATCGTCGCGTCTTTCTTACGTAAAGGGATTTGCTAGTTAGGTAGGGCGAAAGCCCGCCGCCTCAACGCCTGCCCGGCATCTTCTGCAAAAGCGGCATCAACTCGGCCATCTCCGGCCCGCTTTCCTGCCCGGTCACCGCCAGCCGCAGCGGCCGGAACAGCGCCTTGCCCTTGCGCCCGGTGGCCTCCTTCACCGCCGCCGTCCAGTCCGCCCAGCTCGTCTCGCCATAAGGCGGCGGCGGCAGCAGCGCCAGCGCCTCGGCCACAAAGGCCTCGTCCTCGGGCGCGATCACCGGGGCCGCGCCATCGCGCGCCAGCGCCCACCAGGGCGCCAGATCGGCCAGCGTCGTGATGTTCTTCGACGCCACCTGCCAGAACCTTTCCGCCAGGTCCCCGGGCACGCCAAGTGCGGCAACCCGCTCGCGCACCGCCTCAAACGGCAGCGCCTGATTGCGTGCCCGGGTCAGCGGCCAGAGATCCTCGGCATCGAATTTCGTCGGCGCAGCGCCAAACTGCGACAGATCAAAACCGTCCGCGATCTCGTCAAGCGACATCCGCAGCTCGACCGGCTGGGATGATCCCAACCGCGCCATCAGGCTCAAAAGCGCCTCTTTCGCCACGCCCTTGGCCCTCAGATCGCGCAGGGACAGCGTGCCCAGCCGCTTCGAAAGCCCCTCGCCCTGCGGTCCCGTCAGCAGCGAATGATGGGCAAAGGCGGGGGGCGTTCCCCCGATCGCCCGCATGATCTGAACCTGCGTCGCGGTGTTGGTCACATGGTCCGAACCGCGCACGATATGGGTGATGCCCATGTCGACGTCATCGACCGAGGAGGCATAGGTATAAAGCACCTGCCCGTCGGCACGGATCAGGACCGGGTCGGACACCGATGCCGTATCGATGGACACGTCGCCAAGAATCCCGTCGCTCCATTCGGTCCGCTTCTGGTCAAGCCGGAAGCGCCAATAGCCGTCCCGCTCGGCGCGCAGCTTGTCCCTTTCGGCCGCCGACAGCGCCAGCCCCGCCCGGTCGTAAACCGGCGGCCGGCCCATGTTCAGCAGCTTCTTGCGCTTCAGGTCCAGTTCGGTCGGCGTCTCGAACACCTCGTAAAGATCCTCCGAGGCGCGCAATCCCTCCGCGGCGGCGGCATATCGCTCCAGCCGGTCCGACTGGCGCTCAAACCGGTCCCAGTGCAGGCCAAGCCAGTCGAGGTCCTGCTTGATCGCATCGGCATATTCCTGCTTCGACCGCTCCTGGTCGGTGTCGTCCATCCGCAGGATGAAGGTGCCGCCCGATTTGCGGGCGATAAGATAATTCATCAGCGCGGTGCGCAGATTGCCCACGTGGATGTAGCCTGTCGGCGACGGGGCGAAACGGGTAACGGTCATGGGTAGTCTCCTGTCGCGCCCCCTCTTTCATATCACGGGCATTTTGTCCATATGAGGGGCGGACAGGAGAAATGAATGAACGACTGGCTGGGGCGGACCGCCCCCGATCTTGCGACGATTGAACAGATGGCGCGCAACACGCTTTCGGAATTGCCCGCCCAATTCGCACGGGCGGCGCGCGAGATCGTCCTTCGGGTCGAGGATTTTCCCCCCGAAGACGTGCTCGATGAGATGAACGTCGAAAATCCGTTTGAACTCACCGGGCTTTACGAAGGCATCCCGCTGACCGAAAGATCGGTGATGGATGTCGTGGACCGGCCCGATACGATCTGGCTTTTCCGCCGCCCCTTGCTCGATGAATGGGCCGAACGCGGGGATGTGTCTCTCGGTCAGCTGGTGGCCCATGTCACCGTGCATGAGCTTGCGCATCACTTCGGCTGGACGGATGAGGAAATCGCCAGCATCGACCGCTGGTGGGAATAGCCCGGGCGGCCATCCGGCCGGGCATCCCCGCGAAACAGCACAGGTGCGATGCCGGATCGCACCTTCGTCGCACGAAATCGTGACCGGCCCCGCAAGGGGAATGCGTCTACCCTTTCAAACGCATCTCAAGATGACAGAAAGGGAGTTTCCGCAATGGCACACAAAACCGGACTATCCCGGCGACAGGCGCTCTTCTCGGCCGCCGCCCTTCCCGTCGCGGCGCTGGCCGCCCCGCGCGCCGCGATGTCGAAGGCCGCGAAACAGGGCGCGAGCATACCGGTCTTCAACCGCTTCACGCTCGGCGATTTTGAGGTAACGAGCCTTCTGGCCGCGACGCGCGCCGTGCCCGATCCGCATATGATCTTCGGCCTGAACGCCAGCGACGAAGATTTCGCGGCCGTATCCGCCGCGGCCCATATCCCCACCGATGTCGCACAGTTCTTCTTCACGCCCACATTGGTGAACACGGGCGAAGAGCTTGTGCTTTTCGACACCGGCCTTGACCCCGAAGCGATGATCGCGGCGCTGGACGCCGCCGGCCACTCACCCGATCAGATCGATACCGTCGTCATTACCCATATGCATCCGGACCATATCGGCGGGCTTGCCGACGACATCGGGCCGACCTTCGAAAATGCGCGCTACGTCACCGGCGCGGCGGAACACAATTTCTGGTCCGCGGCGGGCAATGAGCTTTTCGACGCCAAGGTCAAACCCCTGAATGACCGCTTCACCTTCCTTGACGATGGCGGCGCGGTCGCCGGCGGCATTTCGGCGATGGCGGCCCATGGCCACACGCCCGGCCATATGGCCTATATGATCGAAAGTGCCGGCAAGGGCCTTGTCCTGATCGCCGATACGGCCAATCACTACGTCTGGTCGCTTGCCTATCCCGACTGGGAGGTAAAGTTCGATGCCGACAAGGCGATGGCGGCCGCAAGCCGCAGAAAGGTGCTGGGCATGATCGCCGCCGACGGGCTGCCCTTCATCGGCTACCACATGCCCTTCCCCGCGACGGGCTATGTCGAGGCCAATGGCGATGGCTTCCGCTATGTGCCGTCCAGTTATCAACTGATGCTGTAGCAGACACCCGGCCCCGCCCGTGCGCGGCGGGGCCGGCCATTTCCGCCCCCTGCCCGCTCAGAACGAAATTTCGGCCAGCGTTGCCCGGTGATCCGACGGCCAGGGATCGACCGCAAGATCGCTGCGCGGTCCCGTCTCGCCGACGATCCAGGCGCCGTTGACCTTCAGCCCCGCCGCCCTGGCAAAGGCAAAGTCGATGCGGTCATGATGGTCTTCGGGGTCCTTTTCGTCGCCCTGGGGTGTCCAGGTAAAGGCGGGCTTGGCCACCGGGTCCGGATTGGCGGCGCGATAGGTATCGACAAACCCCGCCTCGGACAGGCGGTGCGTCGTCGGCCACGCGACCTTGACCGGCTGCTGGCCGGCCGCGACGGCGGCATCCGTCCAGTCATATTCCGACGGCTCGTTGAAATCGCCGAAGACAAGGACCGCCGCGGCCCCCCCCGCCGCCTTCATATCCTCGAACAGCAGGTCCATCGCCGGACCGCGCGTCCGGTTCGCGTAATCCTGCGCCTCGGCCTCGGTCTTGATGAAGGGGGCAGGCCCGTATTCGATGCCCAAAAGCTGATAGGGCTGATAGGGTTCATCGTCGTGATGAATATTGAAGGCCCAGACCGTGACCCCGTTCACGTCGACCGGCACGCCAAGGTCATGCGCGCTGGCCGCGCCGATGGGATAGCGCGACAGGATGGCATTGGCCCAGAGGGCGACGTTTTCCTGGGTCTGATCGTAATAGTAATAGCCCAGTTCGTCGGCGATCGCCTTGGCGACGGACTCTCCCACCGCCGCGCAGCTTTCAGCCGTGCAGTCTTCAGGCTCCAGCCTGGTTTCCTGAATCCCCACGATGTCGGGATTGGCGGCTTTCAGCGCGGCAACGGTTTCCCCGACACCCTTGCCCTCGTTTCCGCCGCCACCCCAGATATTGAAGCTCATGATGCGAAGCGTCGTTTCCGCGGCCGCCGGTACGGCCAAAACGACACTGACAAAAAGTCCCGGAAGAAGCCGACGCCACATGGTCACCCTCCTCTCTGGCGAAACAAGCGCACTCTAACGCCAATCGCGGCCGACAATGCAATCAATTTCCCCGGTTCCGCCGCATTCGTCCGTAGGGACGGGAATGCGACGGAAGAACTACGGAAAAACTACAAAAAAACTACAGTGGTTTTCCATGAAATCAGCGGCTTACAGCGGTCGCCTCAGCTTTCGTCGCGCCAGCGGTTCGCGATGGGATAGCGGCGGTCCAGCCAGAACGCCTTCCGTGTCACCCGCGCTCCGGGAGCGGACTGAAACCGCTTGTACTCGCTGATATACATCAGATGCTCGACCCGCTTGACCGTGGCCCGGTCAAACCCTTCGGCAACGATCTCGGCCACCGACAGGTCGCCCTCCATCAAGCGCTCGAGGATCGCGTCGAGAACGGCATAGGGCGGCAGGCTGTCCTCATCCTTCTGGTTGGCACGCAGCTCGGCTGAAGGTGGCTTGTCGATGACGCGGGCCGGGATGACCACGCCGGCCGGCCCCTTCATCCAGTCGCGATGATTGGCATTGCGCCAGCGGCACGTCTCGAAGACCCGCATCTTGTACAAGTCCTTGATCGGGTTGTAACCCCCTGCCATATCACCATAAATTGTCGCATAGCCGACGGCGACCTCGGATTTGTTGCCGGTCGTCAACAGCATCTCGCCGAACTTGTTGGACAGCGCCATCAGCAACAGCCCGCGCAGGCGCGATTGCACGTTTTCCTCGGCCACGCCGAATTCGGTGCCCGCGAACAAGGGGGCAAGCGCCTCGGTCACCGCATCGCGCGGGCCGGAAATCGGGATCGTGTCCAGCCTGCATCCCAGCGCCGCCGCGACCGCCCCCGCATCCTTCAGCGAATGGTCCGAGGTGAATTCCGACGGCAGCATGACGCAGCGGACATTCCCGGGGCCAAGCGCATCGGCGGCAATGGTCGCGACCAGGGCGCTGTCAATCCCGCCGGAAAGGCCCAGCAACACCTTCTTGAACCCGGTCTTGGCCATATAGTCGGCCAGGGCCAGAACCATGGCACGATAATCCTGCTCCCACTCATCAGGATGAACAACGCGCCGCCCCTGCACCGCCCGCCATCCATTTGGGGTCAGCGTGAAATCGACGTGCGAGATGCAATTCTCAAAGACCGGCAGCTGCACCGCCAGATGCCCGCCGGGATTGAGCACGAAAGACCCGCCATCGAAGATCTGGTCGTCCTGACCGCCGGTGAAATTGAGATAGACCATCGGCAGCCCGGTTTCGACGACCCTCGTCACCATCAGGTTGATCCGGCGTTCGAACTTGCCCCGATAATAGGGCGATCCGTTCGGCACCAGAAGAATTTCGGCGCCGGTCTCGGCCAGCGTTTCGCAGACATCGGGGAACCAGGCATCCTCGCAAATCGGCGTGCCGATGCGGATCGGCCCCACCTTGTAGGGGCCCGACACCGGACCGGTTTCGAATAGCCGCTTTTCATCGAACACGCCGTAATTCGGCAGATGATGCTTGAGAATGCGTGCCGCGACCTTGCCGCCCTGCAAGATCCAGTAGGCGTTGTAAAGCCGCCCTTCACCGTCGCGCCATGGCCCGCCGATACCCAGCACCGGCCCCTCGGCGCACTCGGCCGCCAGCGCCTCGATTTCGGCCATGGCGGCATCGCAAAAGGCCGGTTTGCGGACAAGATCCTGCGTCTGGTAGCCGGTAATGAACATCTCGCTCAGCGCCACCATATCGGACCGCGCGTCCCGGCCCGCCTGCCACGCGACGCGGGCTTTTTCGGCGTTCCCGGCCAGATCGCCCACAATCGGGTCAAGCTGCGCAAGCGTCAGACGAAATCGTTCGGCCATACTGTCCTCCGGCATACGCAGACCTACTTAGCAGAGTTGCACCAAAGGAAAAGCCGCCCCTTTCGGAATGAAAGATCGGGCAAGCCCTGCGCGCTTGTCATGCGGCCAGACCGGGCCTAGGTTCTTGCGGCAGGCCGATCGATGGCGGCCGGACGAAAGCGATATCCCGGCGGGCGGTCAGAATGCCTGCGGGGAAACAAACCGGGGGGCCAAAGGATGGCGGGAGTTTCTGGTGCAAGGAAGGTCGGGGCAACCGCTTTGCTTGCCACGGTGCTGTTTTCGGCCCCTCTGGCGGCACAGGACATTGTCACCAAGGAATACGACAACGGCGGCATTTACGAAGGCACATTCAAGAATGGCCTTCAACACGGCCACGGAACCTATCGCCTTCCCAACGGGTACGAATATTCCGGCGACTGGGTCGAAGGCGCGATCCTCGGACAAGGCAAGGTTCGTTATCCCAACGGTTCGACATATGAGGGCGCCTTCGTCGGCGGCCTGCCCCACGGCAAGGGACGCATCGTCTATCCCGACGGGCGCACGTATGACGGCGACTGGGTGAACGGAGAGATCATCGGCCAGGGTGTGGCGACCTATCCCAACGGCACGAGCTATACCGGCGGGTTCGACCACGCGCTTCATCAGGGCAAGGGCCGGATGGAATCGACGGAAGGCTATGTCTACGACGGCGACTGGGTTCAGGGCGTCAAGGAAGGCCAGGGTCACATCACCTATCCAGACGGTTCGGTCTATGAGGGCGGCATGCTGGCCGACAAGCGCGCCGGGCAAGGGAAACTGACCTATGCCGACGGGCGCATCTATGAAGGTGCCTGGGCGGGCGGCGTCATTGCCGGGCAAGGCAAGCTGACACTGGCCAATGGCGATGTCTATGAGGGCACCTTCGCCAACAACCGGCTTCAGGGCAAAGGCAGTTTTCGCAGCGCCGAGGGATTTGTCTATGAGGGCGACTGGGTCAAGGGCCGGATGGAGGGCACGGGCACCAGCACCTATCCCGACGGGATCCGCTATGAGGGCAGCTTCGCCGAAAACCTTGCCCATGGCCGTGGCAAGATCACCTACCCCGACGGCACGGATTACGACGGGGATTGGGTCAGCGGCGTGATCGAGGGCGAGGGCATCGCCCATTACGCGAATGGTCTGGTCTACGAAGGCGGTTTCCGCAGCGGCCGCAGCAATGGCAAGGGAACGATCACCTATCCCGGCGGCTACACCTATGCCGGCGACTGGGTCGAGGGCCGGCGCGAGGGTCTGGGCGAAGCGAAATATCCCGACGGCTCTACCTATACCGGCGCCTTTGTCGACGGTCAGCGGGAAGGCGAAGGCGAAATCGTCATGGCCGACGGCTACCGCTACAAGGGCCAGTGGCACGCGGGCAAGATCGAAGGCACGGGCGTTGCGACCTATGCGACGGGCGATGTCTATGAGGGCAGCTTCAAGGACGGCAAGCCGGACGGCCAGGGCACGATGCGCTATGCCAGCGGCGAGGTCGCGGCCGGCGGCTGGACCGACGGCACGCTGACCGAACCGGCACCGGAAGCGCCCGCCCCGACCGAAGGCGAACCCGCGGCGGCCGAACCGGCGCCTGAACCCTCCACGGGCACGTCAAACTGACGAACGCGGTCGAAAGCACCGGCAACCATCGTTGAACCGGGCAAAATTTCCGCTTTCCCTTTCCCGTCTCATGGGTATAGTCGCGCCCATGACACGTAGCCTGCATATCCCGGCAGATCGGTGCGATTTTCGCGCCCCGTCGCTTCGTGGCCTCCTCCTGCTTAGCCGCCTCTGAGCGTGCCCTTCGGGCGCGACCGCTCAGAGGTAACTCAGCGCCGGACGAATTCAGGGATAAACGAAAGATCAGGACATGAGCGACAAGACCACCCAGGACCGCGTGGTGATTTTTGACACCACCTTGCGCGACGGCGAACAATCGCCCGGCGCCACGATGACGCATGACGAAAAACTGGAAATCGCCGAAATGCTCGACGAAATGGGCGTCGACATCATCGAGGCGGGATTTCCGATCGCGTCGGAGGGGGATTTCGAAGCCGTCAGCGCCATCGCCAGGCAGGCCAGGAACGCCGTCATCTGCGGCCTCGCGCGCGCCAACTTCAAGGATATCGACCGCTGCTGGGAGGCGGTGAAACACGCCCGCCGCCCGCGCATCCACACCTTCATCGGCACCTCGCCCCTCCATCGCGCCATCCCCAACCTTGACATGGACCAGATGGCCGAGCGTATCCACGACACCGTGAGCCGCGCGCGCAATCTTTGCGACAACGTGCAATGGTCGCCGATGGATGCCACGCGGACCGAGCATGATTATCTTTGCCGCGTGGTCGAGATAGCGATCAGGGCCGGGGCGACGACGATCAACATCCCCGACACCGTGGGCTATACCGCGCCGCGTGAAAGCGCCGATCTGATCCGTATGCTGATCGACCGCGTGCCGGGTGCGGATGCCATCGTCTTCGCCACGCATTGCCACAACGATCTGGGCATGGCCACGGCCAACAGCCTGGCCGCGGTCGAGGCCGGCGCGCGCCAGATCGAATGCACGATCAACGGGCTTGGCGAACGCGCGGGCAACACCGCACTGGAAGAGGTTGTGATGGCGCTGAAAGTGCGCAATGACATCATGCCCTATCACACCGGCATCGACACGACCAAGATCATGGGGATTTCCCGCCGTGTCGCCGCCGTATCGGGCTTTCCGGTGCAGTTCAACA
>JAGRDO010000080.1:261-16610 GCA_020447005.1 Paracoccaceae bacterium | reverse complement strand
GCATCCATCAGGACGGGATGCTGAAAAACGCCGAAACCTTCGAGATCATGCGCCCGCAGGATATCGGTCTGGCCGGAACCTCGCTGCCCTTGGGCAAGCATTCGGGGCGCGCGGCCCTGCGCGCAAAGTTGCATGACCTCGGCTATGATCTGGCCGACAACCAGCTGAACGACATCTTCGTGCGGTTCAAGGCGCTGGCCGACCGCAAGAAGGAAGTCTATGACGAAGACCTTGTCGCCCTGATGTCCGATCAGGTCTCGGAAGGCGCGGGCGATCACATGCAGGTCAAGTTCCTGCGCGTGATCTGCGGCACCGAGGCGCCGCAATCGGCTGACCTGATCCTGACCATGGACGGAACCGATCATCAGGTTACCGCGCAGGGCGACGGGCCGGTCGATGCCACCTTCAACGCGGTGCGCAAGCTCTTTCCGCACAACGCCCGGCTCGCCCTTTATCAGGTGCACGCCGTGACCGAAGGCACCGACGCGCAGGCCACGGTTTCGGTGCGTCTGGAGGAAGACGGCAAGATCGTCACCGGGCAGTCATCCGACACGGATACGGTCGTCGCAAGCGCCAAGGCCTATGTCAGCGCGCTGAACAATCTTGTCGTGCGGCGGACAAAAACAAAACCTGCCGAGTGAGCGGATGTTTCAAAAGTGAAAAATTCGAACGCATGACGCCGTGGTGGCGTCAGAAAATGTTCGAATTGTGAAACTGAGCGGAATGCCGCAAGGTCGGCTTCCGCGCCCCCTTCCGCTATCTGGCCCCCGCGCCTATAAAAGCAACGGCCCCGCGATACCGAGTCGCGGGCCATTTGCTTGGGGAACGGGAAATCATGGTTAGCTTTGGCGGTCTGTTTTCGTCAGACATGGCGATCGATCTGGGCACGGCGAACACGCTTGTCTATGTGCGTGGAAAAGGGATCGTTCTGAACGAACCATCGGTCGTGGCCTATCATGTCAAGGATGGCAAGAAACAGGTTCTTGCGGTGGGTGAGGACGCCAAGCTGATGCTTGGCCGCACACCGGGTTCCATCGAAGCCATCCGGCCGATGCGCGAAGGCGTCATCGCGGATTTCGATGTGGCCGAAGAGATGATCAAGCACTTCATCCGCAAGGTCCACCGCCGCACGACCTTCTCCAAACCCAAGATCATCGTCTGTGTGCCCCATGGCGCGACCCCTGTGGAAAAGCGGGCCATCCGCCAATCGGTCATTTCCGCCGGCGCCCGCAAGGCCGGGCTGATCGCCGAACCCATTGCCGCGGCCATTGGCGCAGGCATGCCGATCACCGACCCGACCGGCTCCATGGTCGTCGATATCGGCGGCGGCACGACCGAGGTTGCCGTGCTCTCGCTCGGTGACATCGTCTATGCCCGCTCGGTCCGCGTCGGTGGCGACCGCATGGATGAAGCGATCGTCAGCCACCTTCGCCGCCAGCAGAACCTGCTGATCGGTGAAAGCACGGCCGAACGCATCAAGACCTCGATCGGCACGGCCCGCATGCCCGATGACGGCCGGGGCGCCAGCCTTCAGATCCGTGGCCGCGACCTTCTGAACGGCGTGCCGAAAGAGATCGAGATCAATCAGGCGCAGGTTGCAGAAGCCCTGGCCGAACCGGTGCAGCAGATCTGCGAAGCGGTGATGATCGCGCTTGAAGCGACCCCGCCGGATCTTGCCGCCGACATCGTCGACCGCGGCGTGATGCTGACCGGCGGCGGCGCGCTTCTGGGCGAGCTTGACCTTGCCTTGCGTGAGCAGACCGGTCTTTCGATTTCCATTGCCGATCAGTCGCTCAATTGCGTGGCGCTGGGAACCGGCAAGGCACTGGAATATGAAAAACAGCTTCGCCATGTGATAGACTACGACAGCTGAGCCCTGGGCCCAGCGCCCGAGGGAAGCCGCCCGTGGCACGTGACAACGCGACAGATGCCGATTTCAAGGCCCCGATGCGACGCATCTTCGCGGCGGTGCTTGTCGTATTGCTGACCCTTGTCTTCCTTGTCTGGCGCATTGACAGCCCGCGCGTGGAACGCTTTCGCACGGCTTTCATAGATCGGGTGATACCCAGTTTCGACTGGGCGCTGGTGCCGGTCACGAAGCTTGCCGATATGATCGACGGCTTTCAATCCTATGCCAGCCTTTACGAGCAGAACCAGGAATTGCGCCGCGACCTGCAACAGATGCGGGCGTGGAAAGAGGCGGCCGTCCAGCTTGAACAACAGAATGCAAAGCTTCTTGCCCAGAACCAGGTCCGGCTGGACCCCAAGCTGACATCGGTTTCCGGCGTCGTTCTGGCAGACAGCGGTTCGCCGTTCCGGCAGTCGGTTCTTCTGAACGTCGGCGCGCGGGACGGGATCGTCGACGGGTGGGCCACGATGGATGGGCTTGGGCTTGTCGGGCGCATTTCCGGGGTCGGCGAACGCACCGCGCGCGTGATCCTCTTGACCGACGCCTCCAGCCGGATCCCGGTAACGATCCAGCCTTCGGGGCAGAAGGCGATGCTTGTGGGCGATAACAGCCCAAAGCCGCCGGTCGATTTCGTCGAAAGCCCCGATCAGGTTCGCCCCGGGGACCGGGTGATATCATCGGGCGATGGCGGCATCTTTCCCGCCGGGCTTCTGGTGGGCGAAGTCGAGCAGGACAGCGAGCGTCGGCTGAGGGTAAGACTTGCGGCCGATTATGAACGTTTGAGCTATCTTCGCGTCTTGCGCAGCCACCCGGCCGAGGCCATTCCCGAATCCGGAGGGCTGATCGCGCCAGAGTCCGCGGCCGCCCCCGCCGTGTTGCCTGCCGAAAGCGCACCCGCCACCGGGGAGGCCGGGGATGGTTGATCCCGTCGCGGCCCACCGCCTGAGCTACCGGTTCCTTTTTCTCGCCATCGTGCTCGGGATCTTCTTCCTTCGCCTTCTGCCGCTGTCCACGGTGCCGTCAAGCTGGCCGCAACCGGATATTCTGCTCTGCCTGACTTTCGCATGGCTTCTCAGGCGGCCCGATTACGTGCCGGTCCTTGCCGTCGCCGCGATATTCTTCATCGATGACATCTTTACCCTGCGCCCCCTCGGGTTGCACAGCGCCATCGTCCTTGCCGCAACCCAGTTCATCCGCTCGCGCGATGTTGTCTTGCGCGATGCCCCGCTGATGATCGAATGGCTTGTCGTCGGCATTACGTTTACTGCAATTACGCTGATCAACTGGTTGATCCTGTTTCTTTTTGTCGTCGACCAGCCACCGCTTGGCCAGTTGCTTGCGCAAACCCTGACCACCCTTCTGGCCTATCCGCTGGTCATCCTGGCGTCGGTCCATCTGGCCCGCGTCAGAAAGACCGCGATGGGTCAGGTCGATGCGCTGGGGCATCGGCTATGAGACGGTCGCCCAAGGATCAGGTCGAAAGTGAACGCCGCATCGGCCGTCGGGCGATGCTTCTCGGTACGGTGCAAGCCGCCGCGATCGCCACACTGGCGATCCGTCTGCGCTATCTTCAGGTCGATCAGGCCGCCGAGTTCAAGCTTCTGGCCGACGAGAACAGCATCAAGATCCGGCTTCTGCCACCGGCGCGCGGTTTGATACTGGAACGTGGCGGGCATGTCATCGCGGGGAACGAGCAAAATTACCGGATCACGATTACCCGCGAAGACGCCGGCGACACCGATATGGTTCTTGACCGCATCGCCCGCCTGGTCGCCTTTGAACCGGGCAAGATCGATGATGTGCGCGCCGAGATCGCCCGGCGCAGTCCGACATTGCCGATCACCGTTGCGGACCGCCTCGACTGGCAGGAATTCAGCCGCGTCGCCGTCAACGCCCCTGCCCTGCCCGGTGTGACGACCGAGGTCGGGCTGTCACGCTTCTACCCGCATGGCCCGGATTTCGCCCATGTCCTCGGTTATGTCGGACCGGTGAGCGATTACGATTTGTCGAAACTCTCCGATCCGGATCCGCTCTTGCAGATTCCGCGCTTTCAGATCGGCAAGCTCGGGGTCGAGTCGAAATTCGAGGACACGCTGCGCGGCAAGGCCGGGACAAAACGGATCGAGGTCAACTCGACCGGCCGGGTCATGCGCGAACTTGGCCGGGTCGAGGGCGAACCGGGCGCCGATGTTCAGCTGACGATCGACTACCGTCTGCAAAACTATGTGCAGGCGCGGCTGGGCGAGGAAAGCGCGGCAGCCGTCGTGCTCGATCTGGAAAAGGGCGATGTCCTTGCGATCAATTCGGCGCCGAGTTTTGATCCGAACCTGTTTGTCAGGGGGATTTCCGGGCCGGAATACCGGGCGCTGACGGATCACGACCACCGGCCCCTTGCGGACAAGACCGTGCAGGGCGCGTACCCTCCCGGCTCGACCTTCAAGCTGGTCACGGCGATGGCCGCGCTTGAGGCCGGGGTGATCTCGTCCGACGAAACGGTTTACTGCCCCGGTTACACCCAGCTTGGCGACCGCAAGTTCCACTGCTGGAAGCGCGCGGGTCACGGCTATATGGACATGGTCGAAAGCCTGCAGCAATCGTGCGATGTCTATTATTACGAGGTTGCCCAGCGCACCGGAATTGACAAGATTTCGGAAATGGCGCGCAAGTTCGGCATCGGGGTGAAGTTCGACTTGCCGATGTCCGCGATCAGCGAGGGGCTTGCCCCCGATCGCAACTGGAAACAAAGCACCTATGACAAGCCGTGGCTGATCGGCGACACGCTCAACACCGGCATCGGTCAGGGTTACGTACTGGCGTCGCCCCTGCAACTTGCCGTGATGAGTGCGCGGATCGCGACGGGGCGGGCCATCGTACCAAGGCTGGTCCAGGCCGTGGGCGGCAAAGAGGTTCCCTCAGAGCCCGCACCGTCGCTTGGGCTGTCCGACGCTTTCCTGAACACCGTCCGCCGCGGCATGTTCGAAGTGTCGAACACGCAGCGCGGCACCGCTTACGGCTCGCGGATCGTCGATGAAACCATGTGGATGGCCGGCAAGACCGGGACCAGTCAGGTCCGCAATATCACTGCCGCCGAACGCGCCCGCGGTGTCGTCTCGAATGACGATCTTCCGTGGGAACGCCGCGACCATGCCCTTTTTGTCAGCTTCGCCCCCTATGAGGCGCCACGGATCGCCGTTTCCATCGTCGTGGAGCATGGCGGGGGCGGCTCGGCCGCGGCGGCGCCGATCGCGCGTGATATCGTCCTTCAGGCACTCTATGGCGGCCTGCCACCGCTGTCGGCCTATCCGCAAAGCCAGCGCAACCGGATCGAGGCGCAGCGCAACGAGTTGAAGTTGCTGCCGCCAGACGACAATTCGGCCGGGGGGCAATCGCGGGCATGAGTTATCTTGAATACAATGTCAAAACCGTCCCCTCGGGCATCAGAAAAATCCTCTATGTGAACTGGCCGCTTGCCATCTTGCTGGCGGCGGTTGCCTCGGTCGGTTTCCTGATGCTGAATTCGGTGTCCGGCGGCAGGCCCGAAATCTGGGCCGAACCGCAGATGGAGCGCTTTGCCTTCGGCATGGCCGCGATGCTGGTGATCGGCTTCATCCCGATCTGGTTCTGGCGCAGCATCTCGGCGCTTGCCTATCTCGGCTCGCTCGCGCTGCTGCTCGCTGTCGAGTTCTTCGGCTCGATCGGGATGGGCGCGCAACGCTGGATCGAGCTTGGCCCCCTGCGCCTGCAACCGTCGGAACTCATGAAAATCGCGCTCGTCATGCTGCTGGCGGCCTATTACGACTGGCTGGACATCAAACGTGTCTCGCGCCCGCTCTGGGTCTTGCTGCCCGCCGCGCTGATCCTGGTCCCGACCGCGCTGGTCCTGAAACAGCCGGACCTTGGCACCGCGATCCTTCTGATGGCCGGGGGCGGGATCGTGATGTTTCTGGCAGGGGTCAGTCTTTGGTATTTCGGAACCGTGATCGCTCTGGTGGTGGCGCTGGTTTTCGGGGTTTTCGAAAGCCGGGGCACCGATTGGCAGCTGATCGAGGATTACCAGTTCCGCCGCATCGACACCTTCCTTGATCCCTCGACCGATCCGCTCGGCGCCGGGTACAACATCACGCAGGCACATATCGCCCTGGGCTCGGGCGGCTGGGCCGGCAAGGGCTATATGCAGGGGACGCAGTCTCGGCTGAACTTCCTGCCCGAAAAGCACACCGATTTCATCTTCACGACCCTGGCGGAAGAGTTTGGCTTCGTCGGCGCCATGTCCCTTCTGGTTCTCTATCTCCTGATCCTCGGATTCTGCATCGCATCGGCCGCCGCGAACCGCGACCGGTTCTCCTCCCTTTTGATCTACGGATTGTCGGGGACGTTCTTTCTGTTCTTCATGGTCAACATGGGCATGGTCACGGGGCTGATGCCGGTTGTCGGTGTTCCCTTGCCGCTGGTGTCCTATGGCGGCACGGCGATGATCATTCTTCTATGCGCCTTCGGCCTGATCCAGAGCGCCCATATCCACCGACCGAGATAGCCAGCCATGAGTGTCAATGTCTTCTTCGCAGCGCCGGCCGATCTCTGGCCAGAATACGCAAACCACCTGCCCGAGGCGCTGCGCGAGGCCGGGGTCGCCGCGGATATCCGCCTTGAGGCCACCGACCCCGCGACGGTCGATTACATCGTCTACGCACCCGCAAGCCCGGTTCAGGATCTGACGCCCTTCACGCGGGCCAAACTGGTGCAGAATCTCTGGGCCGGCGTGGAAAGGATCGTCGGCAACCCGACGCTGACCATGCCGCTGGCGCGGATGGTGGACCCCGGCCTGACCGAGGGCATGGTCGAATATGTGACGGGCCATGTCCTGCGCTATCATCTGGGGATTGACGCGCATCTCTCGCGACAGGACGGGGTCTGGCGCAATTCGGTGCTGCCGCCCCTGGCACGCGAGCGCAGCGTGGCGGTTCTGGGGTTGGGCGCGCTTGGCGCGGCGGCGGCCGAAACCCTTGCGGGATTGAATTTCCGCGTTCTTGGCTGGAGCCGGCGGCAAAAGCACATCGCGGGCGTAGAGTGCCATTCTGGCGAAGACGGGTTGCAGCAGGTGCTTTCCCGGGCCGAAATCGTCGTCTTGCTGCTTCCATCGACGCCGGACACCGCCAATACGCTGAATGCGGCGCGGCTGGCGTTACTGCCCACGGGGGCAAGGATCATCAACCCCGGTCGCGGCCCCCTGATCGACGACAACGCCCTGCTGGGCGCGCTTGACAGCGGCCACATCGCGCATGCCACGCTGGACGTCTTTCGTACCGAACCCTTGCCGGCCGATCATCCTTACTGGGCGCATCCCAAGGTCACGGTGACCCCCCATATCGCTGCCGACACGCGCGCGGTCACCGCGTCGCGTGTCGTTGCCGAGAACATCAGGCGTGGAATTGCCGGGGAACCGTTCCTGCACCTTGTCGACCGCCGGACGGGCTACTGACGCCGCAGCCCCCCCCGGCCGATCAATTGCTGGGCAGAAGTGCCGGAACGATGGTCACGATCGCCGGGAACATCCACAGGATCGCCAGCCCCAGAACCTGGATCAGCACGAAGGGCACGATCCCGCGATAGATCTGGCCCGTCGTCACACTCGCCGGTGCGACGCCGCGCAGATAGAACAGCGCAAAGCCGAAAGGCGGCGTCAGGAACGAGGTTTGCAGGTTCACGGTGATCATGATCGTGACCCAGCTCGGGTCGTAGGTGCCGCCATAGATCACCGGTCCGACGATCGGGACGACGATGTAGATGATTTCCAGAAAGTCGAGCACGAAGCCAAGGACGAAAAGCACCACCATGACGATCAGGAAGGCTGTCCATTCCTGCTCGAACGAGCGCAGGAACGACTGGATGTAATGCTCGCCACCGAAGGAGATCAGCACAAGGTTGAGGATCTGCGAGCCGATCAGGATCGTGAAGACCATCGATGTCACCTTGGCGGTTTCCCGCACGACCGGTGACAGAACCGAGCTTCGCCACAGAACCCAGCAGGCATAGAAGATGCCGAACATCGAAAAGAAATACAGCCCGCGCGTGATGTAATAGGCGATCAGGTCGGGATTTGAGATATCGGACCGGTTGATCCTCAGATCAAAGTTGATGCCGACAAGGATCATGATGATGATCGCGAACGACGTCAGCAGGATGATCGCGCCGCTTTTCTGCTGTTCGTGCAGCTTGCGATAGGCGGCCAGCAGCAAGGCTCCACCCGCGCCAAGGGCCGCGGCCGGCGTCGGGTTGGTGATGCCGCCAAGGATCGAGCCAAGCACCGCGATGATCAGCACCAATGGCGGAAAGACAACCCGTATCAGGTCGTTATGCGACATGCTCGACGCCGCCCTGGCGCATCCGTAAACGGTAAGCGCGAAGGGTATGGCAAGGTAAAGGAACGCAGCACCCGGGCCCATGGTCGGCGGTATCAGCACCGCATCGACCAGTAGCCCGGCGGCAACGCCAACCGCGCCCACCACCAGCGGCCGGGGATCGGCCGAAGGGGAAACGCCGCGCGCGATGGCGAGAACCAGCGCGGCCAGCGTGAACAGGACCGCAACCCCGGTTCCGACCGGCGCGGCGCCGTCGATCTTCGCCGCCAATGCCGATGAAAGTTCCTCGTCGCTGCGCTTGTGCGACTGCTGGACACCGCCGGCCGCGTCGATCTCGGCCTGCTGCGCCACGGCCGCGTCCCAGGCTTCCTGCCCGTGCAGCTTGATCATCGAGGCCTGGCACTGGGCCGAAACCTTGGTGCGCAGCGATGCCGATTGGCCCGTATCCGTAAAACTGTCGACCGTCAGATCCTGCGATCCCACCAGCCCCGCCTGCCCGGCCAGCAACATGCCGCCGATCAGGGCGATCGGCGCGAGGACGAACCAGCGCATCGCCTCGCCGCGGGTGATGATCTCGCCCCCGACAGCTTCAAGCGAAACCGGCGGCGCCTTGTCGGGATTGATCATCGCATAGCCGAAGGCATAAAGCCCGTACATCATTGCCAGCAGGATGCCCGGCAGAAGCGCGGCCTGAAAAAGTGTTCCGACGGACAGGACGGCCGCCTGACCAAGATAGGTCAACGCATCCGAACACCCCGCGGCGCCGGCGCGAATTTCCTGTCCGGCGGCGTAAAGGTCGCCCGCAAGCGTGCCCAGAAGCACGATGACGATCGACGGCGGGATGATCTGGCCAAGCGTGCCCGAGGCGGCGATCACCCCGGTGGCCAGTTCCGGCGAATAGCGGTTGCGCAACATCGTGGGCAAGGACAAGAGACCCATCGTCACGACCGTGGCCCCGACGATCCCGGTCGAGGCGGCAAGGAACGCCCCCACGACGACAACCGACACGGCAAGCCCACCCGGCAAGGGGCCGAAGACCCGCGCCATCGTGGTCAGCAGTTCATTGGCGATCTTGGAACGTTCCAGCGTGATGCCCATCATCACGAACATCAGCACCGCCAGCAGCGTCTCGATCGACTGCCCGGCAAAGACCCGTTCATTCATGCGGTTGACGATAAAGGCAAGGTTGCGGTCCATGGCCACTTCCCAGCCCTGCGGGAACAACGGTTCCACCGCCCTTGGCAAATCCGGATAACTGAATTTCGATATCTCCAGATCGGATATGCCCTGCGCGATCAGCGTCTGATATTCCGGCGTGGTCCGATCAAGGAATTCGTGAACCAGAAGGCCGGAACTGTCCAATGCGGCGATGATGCCGAAGGCGATCACTCCGGCCCCGCCCAAGGCGAAGGCAACCGGGAAACCCGAAAGGATCCCCCCGAAGAGGCAGAGGAAGACGATGATCAGGCCGATCTCGACGCCGTCAAATCCGAGAAACATGAACTTTCACCCGTCCCTTAATGAGTGCCTTCATAGGCTTCTTCGCCTTGGCCGAGCGTATCGCGGTCAAGATAGCGGCCTTCGCTTTGCGGTCCTTCGATCCATTCCAGAAGCGATCGCCAGAAGAACGCCATCGCATGAAGGAATGTCAGCCCGACAAAGCTGAGGATCAGCATCTTGAAAAGGAAATACATGTCGAAACCGTTCGGGCTGAAGCCGATCGTCTCGATATTCCAGCGTACCGCCCGCGCCTTCAGTATGAGCTTTTCGAGGCTGTCAGAGGCCGAGGCGTTCGGAACCACCATGACGCGCCAAAAGAAGAACCACGCGAACATCCATGTCAGCGCCGCGACCGGCAGCATGAAGAAAAGCGATCCCATCATGTCGATGACGCGCTTCACGCGAAACGAGACGCCGGAATAGATCAGGTCAACGCGGACATGGCCCCCCTGCACGAATGTATAGGTCGCGCAAAGCGCCACGATCATCGCGTTGTAAAGCTTCAGCTCTTCTGACCACCATGACAGGTCCTTGGTGAAACCGATGCCGAAAAAGCCGAACTCGATCTGCGCCACACGGAAGATCCGCTGCAGAAACACGATGACGATCTGCTGGATCACCATGATCAGCCCCACCCAGGCCACGGTGCGGCCCAGCGTATTGGCCAGGCGTTCCAGCCCGCGCACATAGGCCCACATCACCGGCCTCCGAAGCAGCCCGATTATCGTCAGCAGGCCGAAACCGACCAGCATGACAAAAAGGAACTCCTTCGAGGCCCCGTAGTAAATGAACCGCATCAGCGATTCCTTCACCTCCGGGCTTGGCAGGGGCTGATTGACATAGGGAAGCCAGGCCAGCCACTCACCCGGATGGGTAAGCGCATAAAAGAAGTTCACGAACGCATTCAGAATATTGGAGAATAGCCATCCGATGGTATCGACCATCTTGCCCCCCGTGGTTCCGGCGGCGTTGCGAGGCGCCGGTTGTTTCGGGTGCCTCCGGCCCTCGGGCCGGAGGCATCGTCATGTCGTTGACGTCAGAGTGCCGAGACGCGGTCGCGCTGGGTGGTATAGGCACCGTCCGAAAGCTTGATCCAGGCCGAGGACGATTTCATCGACGCGACGTAACTGTCGTAGATCTTCTTGAACAGCTCGTCGCCCATGTTCTCCTCGGCGGTTTCGCGCGCCGCCTTGCCGAACGCATCCCAGACCGAATCCGGGAACTGAAGCGTCTTGACGCCCGCTGCCTGAAGCCGCGCGAGTGCCGACGAGTTGTTTGACAGGAACTGCGCGAGGTTCCACTGGTTCGCCTCGCCCGCCGCGATTTCATAGATCTTCTGCTGGGCCGGGGTCAGGCTGTCATAGACCTCGCGGTTCATCGCAAGGCTCAGACCGGCGCCCGGTTCATGGAAGCCGGCGGTGTAGTAGATCTTGGTGATTTCCTGGAAACCGGCCTTCTCGTCCGCCCAGGGACCGATCCACTCGGTTCCGTCGATGGCACCCGACGACAGGGCCTGATAGACCTCGCCGCCCGGCAGGTTCTGAACCGAGGCGCCAAGCTTGCCCAGCGCCTTGCCGCCAAGGCCCGGCATGCGGAACTTGAGACCGTTGAAGTCTTCCGGCCCGTTGATTTCCTTGCGGAACCAGCCGCCGGCCTGCGCACCGGTATTGCCGCCGAGGAACGACTTCAGCCCGAAGATCTCGCCAAGCTCGTCATGCAGTTCCTGCCCGCCACCGTGATAGTACCAGTTCGACAGTTCCTGCGCCGTCATGCCCATCGGCACCGAGGTAAAGAACGCATAGCCCGGATGCTGGCCGACGAAATAATAGTCGGCGCCGTGATACATGTCGGCCTGTCCCGACGTGACCGCGTCGAATACCTCGAACGCACCCACAAGCTCGCCCGCGGCCTTCAGATCGACCGTCAACTGGCCATCGGTCATGGCCGTGATCGTGTCGGCGCAGCGCTGGGCCGCATCATGAACGCCCGCCAGACCGCGCGACCATGTTGTCACCATCGTCAGCGTCCGGTTGCCTTGTGCATACATCGGCGCGGCAAGTGCCGTCGCGGCCGCGGCCGTTGTTCCGCCAAGTGCCGCCTTCGTCAGAAATGAACGACGATCCATTCAGGTCTTCCTCCCATAATGTAATCCCCGCCATTGAAGAGGCGGGTTGCTCCCGATGCGGGAAGACTATCGACAAACACTCGTGGCGCAATACCAACTACTGCGTAGATCGGTCATTTAATCCCGCCCGGCCCGCCTGCCGCCTGCCGAGTGGCCACACTCAGGGGGGTTTGACGGAAGATAGGTCAACCTTCATCCTGCGCCCCGAATCGGTGCCCGGCACGGGAGAAGCGCACGTCTTGCCATCGTTCTTGCAACGTTTGAAATCTGGCCGGCATCTCAGCTATGCGCAGAAGATCTATCTTCTGGCGACGCTGCCGCTGATCTTCGCGGCGGTCGCCATCGCGGTTCTGGTCGTGGATCAGTCGCGCGCATTGTCCGAACGCGAGATCGCCGGGCTGGAGGCCGAGATGATCGCCGCGAAGAAAGACGAACTGCGCAACTACATCAATCTTGCCCGCACCGCCTTTGGCTTCATCTACGGAAATGCCCTGCCCGACGACGAACGCGCCAAGACCGAGGTCGCGCAGATTCTGGCCGCCATGCTCTACGGGCAAGACGGGTACTTTTTCGTCTATGACTATGACGGCACGAACCTTGTCGCGCCACGCCAGACATGGCTGATCAATCGCAACTGGGTCGGGCTTGGCGACAGCGAGGGCCAGCCCGTTGTCGATGAATTGATCCGGATCGCCCGTCAGGGTGGCGGGTACCACAGCTATGTCTGGCCGAAACCCTCAAACGGCATCGAATCCCGGATGGTATCCTATGTCATCGGGTTGCAGGACTGGCGCTGGGCCGTGGGAACGGGGGTGTTTCTGGACGACATTCTCGGTTCGGTCGCCGCGGCGCGGGCCGAAACCGAGGCGCGGATCAACAGGACCTTCCGCTGGATCGCGGCGATTGCGTTCGGGGCGGTGCTTCTGGTCTTTGTGACCAGCACGGGAATAACGGTACGCGAGCGCAAGCTGGCCGATGTCAAGCTGAAGGCGCTGACCCAGCGCATCATCGACACCCAGGAAGAAGAGCGCGGCCGCGTCGCAAGGGAGCTGCACGATTCGATCAGCCAGATACTGGTCGGAGTGCGCTATGCCCTCGATCTGGCACGTCGCCGGTTGACGCTGGGCGACGAACGCGCGGGCGCGAGCCTCGACAAGGGTGTGGCCCATCTTAACGGCGCCATTTCCGAAGTGCGCAGGATCAGCCGCGATCTGCGCCCCGGGGTGCTCGACGATCTCGGCCTCGGGCCGGCGCTGCAAACGCTCGTGGAAGACTTTGGCGACCGCACCGGCATCAAGACCGAATTCGACACCGTCGTATTCCGGAACCGGCTGGGCAAGGATGCGAAGATCGCCCTGTACCGGATCGCTCAGGAAGCCCTGACCAATATCGAAAAACACTCGGGCGCAACCCGGATAGGCCTTTCGGTGCGGGGATACAGTTCGGGTGTGGTAATGCGGATCGAAGACAACGGCTGCGGCATGCCAAAATCGGGAAAATCATCGAACGGCCCCGACAGCGGGCTTGGTCTGCGCAACATGGCCGAGCGCATGGACCTTCTGGGCGGGTCGCTGAACATCAGATCGGTTCGCGGCGGCGGGACGGTGATAGAGGCGCATCTTCCGCTTTCCCACATGCTTTCGGCCCGCGGCCCGGGGGCCACCAAAGGAGTTTCCGCATGAACAAACCGATCCGCGTCGTGATCGTCGATGATCATCCGATGGTCGCCGAGGGAATCAGCGCCATCCTGGAAACCTATGACGACATCGACGTTGTCGGCACCCTGTCGAACGGTCAGGAAGCGATCGATCACTTGTCCGGCCTGCGCCCGGATGTCGTGCTTCTGGATCTGAACATGCCAGTCGTGAACGGATTGACGGCGACGGAAATCCTGCGCGAGCGCGACCCCGAAATCGCCATTCTCATCCTCTCGATGCATGACAGCCCCGAATACATCGCCACGGCATTGCGACACGGCGCGAACGGATATGTGCTGAAGGACGTCTCGACCGAAAAGATCCATCACGCCATCACCCGCGTCGCCAGCGGTGAACAATATCTGTGCACCGGGGCCACCGCCCGGCTCGATCCTGTCCGGGAAGGCGCACGCGAACCCCTGACCACACGGGAACAGGTGATCCTGCTCGAGCTTGCGCAAGGCAAATCGAACCGCGAACTTGCGAGTGATCTCGACATCTCGGTGCGTACGGTCGAAACCCACCGCAAGAACATCAAGCGCAAGCTTGGCATCTCTTCGACCGCGGGTCTGACCCGCTACGCCCTGGAACATGGCGTCCTGCAGGGAACCAGCGCCGACGGTGACGCCTAGCAAGGCCTGCGCGGCCGCCGGCATCTGCGCAACGGGCAGGAAAAACCGCGAGGATCCCCTTGCAAACCCGGCTTGGCAACCAATCTAGGTCACAACCACAGGAGCCGTTTTTTGACCTATCTGATTTTGTTTGCAGGCTTCTGCGGCCTCTTTCTGGGTGGAGAGTTGTTGGTCAGGGGCGGCATTGGCATGGCCCGGCGGCTGGGGCTGCCCCCCTTGGTTATCGGTTTGACGATCATCGGGTTTGGCACCTCGATGCCCGAGCTTCTGGTCTCTCTTCAGGCCGCGCTCGCCGGGTCGCCCGCTTTGGCCATCGGCAATGTCATCGGCTCGAACATCGCCAATCTTCTCCTTATCCTTGGCGCGGTCGCGGTCATCGCGGCGGTGCCGCTGAAGCTTGCCGAACTCCGGCGCGATCTTGCGGTAATGATCGCGGCCATGCTCGTCCTTTGGCTGTTGCTGGCAAGCGGGACAGTGACCCGGATCAGCGGCATCTTTCTTGTCGCCTGGCTTGTCGGTTATCTCTGGCAGTGCACGAGGTGCGCGGACGAAACCCCCGCCGAGGATGGCGCGCCCCCGCCCCCTTTGTGGAAAGGGGCTTCGGTCGCACTGGTCGGATTGCTGTTTTTGATGTTCGGGGCGCGGTTTCTTGTCGCCGCCGCGACCGACATCGCCCGTGACTTCGGGGTCAGCGAGGCCGCGATCGGTCTGACCGTGATCGCGGTCGGAACTTCGTTGCCGGAACTCGCCGCCGCGGTCGTCGCGGCCTTTCGCGGGCATCCCGAATTGGCGATCGGCAATGTAATCGGTTCCAACATATTCAATATACTCGGAATTCTTGGCGTCACGTCCATTGTCTCGCCGATTCCGGTCGATGCAAGATTTGCCGGCACGGACAGTGCCGTCCAGCTTGCCTCCGCACTGGTCATTCTGGGTCTGGCCGCGTCACTGGGGCGCATTCCGCGCATTGCCGGCTTCGCGCTACTGCTGGCTTATGCAGCCTATGCCAGCCTTGCCGTTGCCTGATCGGCAGCGGCGCGCGGGCCAGGGCCGGCAAATGAAATCCGGCGCTTTAACCGGTCTCGATCCTTGATATAAAGCAAGTCATCCTTGGACCGGCTATGCTAGGAACCGGGCAATTGTCTTCGCCGGCAGGCGAGGAACAAGGTTTGTTTTGATGAAGAAAGGAAAGTCAGGAATGTCGATGAAAATGCTCCGAGGTGCCGCGCTGCCCGCGTTCGCCATGGCCGCCTATGTGCTCACGGGTCCGGTTCAGGCCGGGGACGCCGCCAAGGGCGAAGCCGATTTCAAGAAATGCAAGTCGTGCCATTCGATCACCGCTCCTGACGGAACGGACATCGTCAAGGGCGGCAAGGTCGGACCGAACCTTTACGGTGTCGTCGGACGGCAGGTCGCCAGTTACGAAGGCTACAAATACGGCGATTCCATTGCCTCCGTGGGCGCGTCCGGCCTGATCTGGGACGAGGCGGAGATTGCCGTCTACCTCGCCGATCCCAAGGGGTGGGTGGTCGAGAAAACCGGCGACGCGGCCGCAAAGACCAAGATGACGTTCAGCCTGAAGACCGGCGACGAGGACATGGCGGCCTATCTGGCATCGGTCGCCCAGTAATCTGAAACCACGAAGAAAGGCCGGATTCCCGGGGCGCACGCAATTTTCCCGACGAATTCGGCCTTTCAGTGATTGCCCAAGGCGGCTTCGCCAATTATTACGTGGCCATGTTACCGCGCGGACAAGGATTCCGCGCCGCACGGAATGGGAGATCAGAATGGCCGACGCAGCCGTACATGGCCACGACGCACATGGGCATCCCGGGTTCTTCACCCGGTGGTTCATGTCAACAAACCACAAGGATATCGGTATCCTTTATCTGTTCACGGCTGCGGTCGTGGGGTTCATCTCGGTCCTGTTCACCGTCTACATGCGGATGGAACTCATGGAGCCGGGCGTGCAGTACATGTGCCTTGAAGGCGCGCGTTTTGTCGCGTCCGATGCGGTCTGCACGCCGAACGGGCACCTTTGGAACGTGATGGTGACCTATCACGGCGTCCTGATGATGTTCTTTGTGGTCATTCCCGCACTTTTCGGCGGTTTCGGCAACTACTTCA
>JAGRDO010000080.1:0-221 GCA_020447005.1 Paracoccaceae bacterium | reverse complement strand
TTCCCGCGGATGAACAACCTGTCCTACTGGATGTTCGTCGCCGGTGTGGCGCTTGGCGTGGCCTCGCTTCTGGCACCGGGCGGCAACGACCAGTCCGGTTCGGGCGTGGGCTGGGTGCTTTACCCGCCGCTTTCGACGAACGAGGCCGGCTGGTCGATGGACCTTGCGATCTTCGCCGTTCACGTCTCGGGCGCTTCGTCGATCCTTGGCGCGATCAACAT